>DAINBW010000149.1:0-831 GCA_036732745.1 Spirochaetales bacterium
CGAGGCGGAGGCCCTTGGCGGACTTCGGACCGGCGGCCCCGCCGGCGCCCACGACGGGACCGGCAGCGACGGAACCCGCCGCACCGGGACCGGCCCCGACAGGACCCGCCGCGCCGGGACCGGCCCCGACGGGACCGGCAGCGCCCTTACTCGTCGAGCGCACCGGACAGCCGGGGCTTTACCGAAGCCTCGAAGCGCGCCTTGTCGATTCCGTAGCAGAAGGAGAAGAAACGCTCCGCCTCGGCGCCGATCGAGAGGTCGCCGAAGAGCGAGGGATGGAGCTTCTTGGCCATCCAGGAGAGGCCGAGCGCCCAGCGGCTGTCGGGTTGATCCCAGGAGTAGAAGTCCTGGGGAAAGGCGTGGACCTTGCCCGCCTTGACCGCGCGCAGGGACGCGAGTCCCGGATCTGCGCGGAAGGCGGCGGCGGCGGCCTCCGACTTTTCACGGTAGGAGATCACGAAGACCGCGTCAGGATCCCAGGCGGCGATCTGCTCGGGGCCGACCTTGGCCCAGCCCGCCCCGGGGTTGGCGCCCTTCCAGACGGGAAGGCCGCCGGCGCGCTCCGCCAGGATGGACTGCATCCAGGCGGCGGGGGGAACTTCGTAGCCGCCGGCGGAGGCCTGGACGACGAGGACCTTCGGGCGGGAAGCCTCGGGCAGCTTGGCGACCCGCGTGGCGACCCGGTCCAGCATGCCGCGGTAGTAGGCGGCGAGCGCCGCGCCGCGGGCCGGATCGCCGAGGGCCTCGCCGAGGACGGCGAGCTCGCGGAGGTAGTCCTCGGGAGTCTCGAGCTCGAAGGCCCGCCCGATTGGGAAGACACCGCCAGATTTA
>DAINBW010000149.1:841-6581 GCA_036732745.1 Spirochaetales bacterium
AGAGCTGCTTGAGGCCGGCCGCGTCCAGGGCGGGGCCGAGGCTCTTCTTCATCGCGCTCTTGAACACGAGGAGGTCGGGGGCGAGGGCCGCGTAGGCCTCGGCGCCGGCGGCGCGGTCCAGGACCGGCTTGGCGGAAAAGCCCGGATCGACGAGACCCAGGAAGACGCCGAGCCCCTGGTCGGTGCCGCCCACCGCGGCGACGCGGTTCTTGGCCTCGGGAAAGAGATACACGGCGTCGGCGACCATGGCGACGGCCTTGCCGCCGAGGACGACGCGGCCGGGCGCGGGCGCCGCGGCGGCGAGACCGGCAAACGACAGCGCGAGGAGGAAAAACGCGAGGGGGGTCTTGCTGTTCATGGTTGCTCGGATGATACGGCGGAAGCGCCCTGCGGTCAATCCGGAATCATCGTCCCGGCGGCGCCGCGGTTGCGCTCGTAGTCCTCGGGCGTGTCGAGATCCAGGAGGGCGCCGGGACCGCGCTCGATGAGGCGATGCGTCCGGGCGAAGAGAAAGGGCCGGAGCCGCTCGCCCGGCCCGAGAGCGAGGATGTCGGCCGACCAGGCGCGGGGCAGGAGCACCGGGTGGCCCGCCTTCCCGCGATGGGAGGCGAAGAGGGCCAAGCCGCCCCGCTCCGGCGACTCCGCCTCGGAAGCCTCCCGCGCGGCGACGCCCCGCGCGGACGCAAGCAGCGCCGCGGCCTCCCACGCCGCCGCGAGGGCGCGGTAGTCCTCGGGCCCGATCAGCGGCATGTCGGCGTTGGCGCAAAAAAAAGCCTCGCTCGCCACGAAGGGCAGCGCCTTCTGGATCGAGCCGAGCATGCCGCGCTCCCAGTCGGGATTGTCGACGACGACGACGCGCTCCCGCCCCGCAAAGAGCGCGGAGATTTCCCGTCCGCGATGGCCGACGACGAGAAGCACGCGCAGGCCCGCCGCCAGGGCGCTTCCTACCGCCGCTTCCACGAGGGTCGCCGCGCCCCAGGGGAGGAGGGGCTTCCAGGAGCCCATGCGGCTCGAGGCGCCGGCCGCCGGCATGACGCAATCGAAGGGTTCGCCCACGCGGCCAGTATACGCGGCTTTCAGGTCCGGCGGGTAGATCCGCGCCAAGCGCCGTCGTCCCGCTTGACCCGCGGTATTACATAGTATTACCATTGTGGCATGCCAAGGAAAGAGGACATCGTCACCTTCAAGGCCGACGAGGAGCTCATCGCGGCCCTGGAGGGCGTGCCGAACCGCTCGGCCTTCATCCGCGACGCCATCCTGGCCGCTCTCGACAACCGCTGCCCGCTCTGCCGCGGATCGGGCATCCTGAGCCTCGAGCAGAAAAAACACTGGAGCGATTTCGCCCGCCATCACCACGTCGAGGAATGCGGCGATTGCCACGCCTTCCACATCGTCTGCGACGCCAAGACCCGCAAGGACGGCCGGGCCGCGAAAACCGAGGAGGAACGATGACCCACCCGCCACGCCCGCGCGGCCGCGCCGCGAGGCTCCCCGCGGCCGCCGCCGCGACGCTCCTGGCCGCCGCTGCCCTCTGCGCGGCCGCCTGCGCCCCGCGCGAATCCCTTCCCCGGGCGGAGGACAAGGCCGGGCTTTCCGTCGTCGCCTCCTTCTACCCGATGTACGTCATCGCGCGGAACGTGATAGGCGACGCTCCGGGCGTCACCCTCAAGAACATGGCCGGAATCCAGACCGGCTGCCTCCACGACTACTCGCTGACCGCCGCCGACATGAAGACCCTCGAGGGGGCCGACGTCTTCGTGGTCAACGGCGGAGGCATGGAATCCTTCCTCGAGAAGGCCGCCGCCGGCTTCCCGGGGCTGAAGACGATCCGGGCCTCGGAGGGCCTCAGGCTCATCGAAGGTCCGGAAGGCCCGAACCCCCACGTCTTCGTCTCGCCCTTCGGCGCGGCGGCCCAGACCCGCAACGTGGCCAAGGCCCTCGGCGGGCTCGATCCCGCCCGCGCCGCCCTGTACGAGAAGAACGGCGAGGCCTACGCCGCCGCCCTGGAGGCCCTCGGGGCGAAGATGAAGTCGCGCATCGCGCGGCTGCCGGACAAGCGGATCGTCACATTCCACGAGGCCTTCCCCTATTTCGCGGAGGCCTTCGGCCTCGAGATCGCCGCGGTCGTGGAGCGGGAGCCGGGCTCGGAACCCTCGGCCGGCGAGCTCGCCGACACGATCGGCCTCGTCCGGAAGAGCGGCGTGAAAGCCCTCTTCGCGGAGCCGCAGTACCCGCGGTCCTCGGCGGAGACGATTGCGGGAGAGACCGGCGCGAGGCTCTTCACCCTCGATCCCTGCGTCACCGGTCCCGAGGAGCCGGGCGCCTACCTCGCGGCGATGGAAAAGAACCTCGCGACGCTCGAGGAAGCCCTGCGGTGAGCCCCGTCCCCCCGCCCCGGCTCATCGGGCCCGCGACCGCGTCCGCCCGCGCGCCCCTGGCCGCGGCCGACCGGGCCGACCGGCCGGCCTGCGGCCGCTGCGGCACGAGCGTGGAGGGCCTGTCGGTCCGCCGCGGCGGTCGGCTCGTCCTCAATGAGGTGTCGCTCAACTTCCACTGCGGCGAGGCGACGGTGATCATCGGCCGCAACGGCGCGGGCAAGTCCACCCTCCTCAAGGCGCTCCTGGGCCTCGTGCCGCACACGGGCAGGGTCCGGCACTCGGCCGCCGTCCCGGCGCCGCGGGGCTCCCGGCGCCGGGGCGCCGCCGCCCGGCCGGTTTTCGGCTACGTCCCCCAGGGCGCCCATCTCGACCACGAGAGCCCGACGACCGTGGCCGACCTCTTCGCCTCCGCCCTCTCCCGCCGCCCGCTCTGGCTCGGCCGGCCGGCCGAACTCGACCGACGGATCGAAAAGGCGCTCGCCGTCACGGGCGCGGGCGGCCTCTCCCGTTCGCGCCTCGGCGCGCTCTCGGGCGGCGAGCTCCAGCGCGTCCTCCTGGCCTTCGCCCTGGAACCCATGCCCGACGTCCTCCTCCTCGACGAGCCGGTCTCCGGCGTCGACCACGCCGGCATGCGCGACTTCTACGCCCTCCTCTCCCGCCTTCGCCGGGAGCACGACCTGGCCATCGTGATGGTCTCGCACGACTTCGACCTGGCGGCCGCGATCGCCGACCGCATCGTGTTCCTCGACGGCCGCGTCGTCTGCTCGGGCCCGCCCGCGGAGGTCTTCGCGCATCCGGCCGTCGTCGAGGCCTTCGGGGAAATCAAGGCGCCGTCGCGCGAGCGGAGGGCCCCGCGGTGATCCACGCCTGGTACGCCCTCGTCGACGCCCTGCTGCCCTTCGCCTGGGCCTCCCACGCCTTCATGAAGAACGCGCTCGCCGCCGTGCTCGTCCTTTCGCCGCTCTTCGGCGCCCTCTCCACCCTCGTCGTCTCCAACCGGCTCGCCTATTTCTCCGACGCGGTCGGCCACGCGGCGCTCACGGGCGTGGCGCTCGGCTCTCTCGTCGGCCTCCTCGACCCCGGCCCCGCCGTGCTCGCCTTTTCCCTCCTCCTCGCCCTCCTCGTCGTGACCCTGCGGCGGCGCGGGGCGGCCGGCGCGGAGACCGTCATCGGCATCGTCTCCTCGACGGCCGTGGCCCTCGGCATCGTGCTCCTCTCGCGGGGCGGCGGCTTCTCCAAGTACTCCGCCTATCTCGTGGGCGACATCCTCTCCGTGCGGCCGGCCGAGCTCGGCGCCGCCCTCGCGGGCACCGCCGCGCTCTGGCTCCTCTGGGCCTTTTTCTCCAACCGGCTCCTCCTCGCCTCCGTGGACGAGGGCCTCGCGCGCTCCCGCGGCCTGAAGACCGGCCTCCTCGAGTACGGCTTCGCCCTCGCGGTGGCGGCCGTGGTCGCCCTCTCCATCCGCTGGACGGGCATCCTCGTCGTGAACGCCCTCCTCGTCCTGCCGGGGGCGGCGGCCAGGAACCTGGCCCGCGGCACCCGTTCCTACCACCTTCTCGCGGTCATCCTTTCGGTCTTCGCCTCCGTCGTCGGCCTTGTCGCCTCCTACTATCTCGACAGCGCGACCGGCGCGACCATCGTCCTCGTCGGGGCGCTCCTCTACCTCGCCACGACCCAGGCCCGGCGCCGCTAGGCCCGGGCCGCGAGGTCGCGCGCCCGGCGGCGCGGCCCCGCGCAGCCTCAGACCGGGCCGCGACTCCGGGCGCCGCCGTCCCCGCGCCGTCCCCGCCCCGCCCCGGCCCGCGCCGGCCCGCGACTTTACGCGCCGGCCGGCGCGGCGCTATAGTAGGTCATGCTTTTCCTGGACAGAACGGACGGCAAGCGCTGCCGCGGCGTGAAACCCCTCAACGCCATCATGCCCTACATCATGCGGGGCCGGAACGAATCGGCGGTCTACTTCTCCAAGGACCTCGACGTGGAAAACGCCGTCAAGTACGTGCACCGGAAAAACGCCGAGTCGGGCGACCACCGCTACAGCCTCTTCGGACTCATCCTGGCGGCGGGACTGCGCACCTTCGTGGAGAAGCCCGAGCTCAACCGCTTCGTCCACCGGCGCGGCATCTACGAGCGCAACCATTTCGCCTTTTCCTTCATCGTGAAGAAGCGCCTCACGGAGGAGGCCGCGGAGGCGAACGCCAAGGTCTTCTTCGAAGCCGGCGACACGATCGACCGGGTGATGGAGAAGTTCAACGCCGCGGTGGAGCTCGCCAAGGGCGAGATGCCGACGCCCGCGGACGGCGAGGTGGATTTCGTGGGCCGCATCCCCTTCGGACGCGCGATCTCCACGGCGATCTTCCGCTTTCTCGACCGCTGGAACATCGCGCCGGCCTCCATGGTCCGCGCCGATCCCCTGTTCGCCTCGGCCTACTTCGCCAACCTCGGCAGCCTCGGCCTCGACGCGCCCTTCCACCACGCCTACGAATGGGGCACCGCGAGCCTCTTCGTCGTCCTCGGGCGCATGTTCCAGGAGGAGGTCCGCAAGTCCGACGGAAGCGCCGTCCGCCGCCATTTCATCAACGTGAAGGTGACCGTCGACGAGCGCATCTCGGAGGGCATCTACTTCGCCCACGCCGCCTCGCTCTTCCAGCGCCTCATCCTCCACCCCGAGCTCCTCGAGGCGCCGCCGGGAGGCCTCGCCCCGGCCTAGCGGGGAGGCCTCGCCCGGATCCAGGCCGGCGGGCGAATCACCCGACCTTCGGAGCTTTCCGCTTGCGCCCGGGCCAAGGAAGGGTACAATTGAAACCAGGGCCGTTGCCCGCACGAGGAGCCCGAGCATGAACTACATCTTCGACGAAGTCCCCCGCTTCTGGCGCATCGTCAAGCTGCGCCCCTTCCGCCGCACCGAAGGCGTCGCCTTCGACATCCTCCCCCTCGAATTCCTGCCCCGCATCGACGGGATCGACCGGGTCATCCACAAGCGGAGCGCCGTCTCCCCGGGCGCCGTCGGCGAGATCGCCCGGCCTTGGTACCTCCATCCCCACCAGGAGGACAACCTCCTCGTCCTCCACGGCCAGCGCACGGTCGACATCTATACCGTCGAGCACAAGCGCGTCGAGACCTTCGTCGTCGAGCCGGATCGCGTGACGCACAACGGGAAGGTCGTCTTCGAGGGGCCCGCCATGCTCGTCTGGCCCTGCAACGTCTTCCATCGGATCGTGTCGGGGGAGGAAGGTTCGGCGTCGCTCAACTTCGCGGTCCGGCTGCCGGGCTTCGACATCGACACGAACTTCTCGATCTACGCCCTCGACACGGCGACGGGAGCCCATCGCGTCATCCGCGAGGGCAAGCTCGACCAGTTCCCG
>DAINBW010000150.1:0-6563 GCA_036732745.1 Spirochaetales bacterium
CCACCCGGCCCCGCGCCCCGCAGAGGAAGACCGGCGTGCCCACGCCGACCGTCCGGCAGTCAGGATCGTTGAGGAGGGGCGACAGTTCCCCGGAGGTCGAGTAGGAGACGCTCGCGTAGCCGGGCTCGAGGACGCCCATGTAGGTCCTGAGGCGCCGGGAGGAGCCGTTCGCCGCGGCGCCGTAGTTCTGGTAGCCGTTCCTCGGGTTGAAGAGCCAGGCCTCGTTGACCGTCGCGAGCGAGACCCTGGTCTCGACGCGGCGCCGCGGATAGCAGTCGGTGCCCTTGCCCTCGGCGACGAGGCCGACCTCCTCGCCCCGCGCCAAGGCCTCGATCACGTGGGCGCCGCCGTAGGCCGGGTCGTCCGGCCGCGTCGCGGTCGCGCCGAGGTAGGCGTCCACCGCGGCCAGGCCCTCGTGGGCCGGCACGCCGTTGAGCGATAGGCGCTCCATGCGGATGGGCGGCGAGGCGTGGCCGAAGTTGAGGAGGACGCCGCTCGAGCACATCGGCGCGAAGGTCGCCGTGGTCACGACGTCGACGCGCCGCGCGAGCTCCTCGGGGGAAAGCTCGGCCGCCAGGGCCTTGAACTCGTCGGCGGCCATGACGACCGCCTCGCCCTTGGCCAGCCGTTCGTTGATTTCTTCATAGCTCTTGCTCATGGTCGGTTTCCTTTCTTGGGGCCCTCGAAGAGGGCGGCGTGGAGGGCGCGGAGCGCGTCGCCTCCCGCGGATTCCGCGACGAGGACGCGGAACGAGGCGGGGCTCTCCCCGCCCTGGATGGACCAGGGGCCGAGGCCCGCCAGTTCGAGGGCGGCGAAGGCCGCCCCCGCGGAGGCGGCGGCGCCCCCCTCGCCCGCCACGGTCAGGGCGACCTTTCCCGCGGGCCCGGCCCCGAGCGCTATGGCCCGCGGGCGCGCGGCCGCGCGGAGGATGCCGCGCCCACCCGACCCGGAAGCGCCGCGGCGCCCCGCCGGCGCGGCCCGCACGAGGGTGCGCCCGCCGGGGCCGGCCGCGCCGACCACCAGGAGGGGCACGCCGGCCGCCTCGAGCGGATCGACGGCGCGGTGATGGATGATCTTCGCCCCGCCGCGCGCCAGGGCCGCCGCCTCGCGATAGCTGAGCTCGGCGACCGGACGGGCCGCCGGCACGAGGCGGGGATCGGCGGTGAGCACCGAGCCCGAGTCCTTGACGAGGACGCAGGCCCGCGCGCCGAGGAGGGCGGCCGCGCAGGCGGCGCTGTAGTCCGATCCGCCCCGGCCGAAAAGCCGGACCAGGCCGTCCCGGCCGACGCCGAAAAATCCCGGCAGGACCAGGCTCGATTCGCCGAGGGCCGCGGCGGCGGCGGCGACGAGGGGCGCGGAGGAAGCGAAATCGAGCTCGGCGTCGCCGGCCGGGCCGACGGCCACGAGGCCGAAGTCGCCGGGCTCGACGACCGGCGCGGGCCGCCCCAGCGCGGCCAGGGCCGCCTGAAGGCAGGGCGCCGCGAGCCGCTCGCCGAAGGCGACGATCCGCTCCCGCCGGTCATGGCATGCGTTGTGCGATACAAGCAGGGCCCGGAGCTCGGCGGCGAGGGCGCGGAGCCTCGCGGCCGCGGCGGCCCCCGCCTCGGTCGGCGGGGCGAAGGACTGGGCGAAGGCCTCGTGCTTGGCCTGGAGCTCCGCGACCGCCGCGGCGGCCTCACGGGACGCGGCGGCCTCGCGGCGCTCGCCGGCCTCGGAAGCCGCGGCGGCCTCGCGGCCGGAGCCGGCGTCGGCCAGGGCGATGAGCCGGTCGGTCACGCCGCGCAGGGCGGAGACGACGACGACGAGGGGACCTGGATGCGCGGCGAGCGCGGCCAGGATATACGAAGCGTCGGACGGGCCTCCGAGCACGGAGCCCCCGAGCTTCAAGACGGTTCGCTGCATGGCGACCGCTCCTTTCGGGCATGGGATGAGGATGGGTTTGGGTATGACGAGAGAGGAGAGGGGTGGTGCTACCCGAGCGTCGTCCGCGCCGTTTCGTCAAAGGCCGGACAGTGGGTTTTCAAGGACGCCCGGGGCGTCACATCATCATGGGGAGGGGGGAGCGGGGGGAAGCGGAAGCGGAGGAAGAGGAGGCGAAGAGGACGGCGGAAGCGGCGAGGAACCTGGGACCGCCGTGGGCGGCGCGGCGTGGGATCGATTCTCGGACTCGTCGTTGCATGGCTTGCTCCGTTTCCGGTCAGGGGACCGTTTCACCGAACAGTAGCCGAGGACCGAAGGGAAAACAAGCCCCCGCCCGGCCAAGGGCCGAACGGGGGCCGATCATCGAAGCATCGCGGTTCGGCCGGAGCCGAACCCGGGGGGACTAGATCGCGCGGACGAGCTCCGCGAAGAGATAGGCGGTCTTCTGGCCGATCACCTTGATCCGGCCCTTGAACGCCGGCGCCAGGGGCGCGCCGAGGGCCTTGAGGTACTCGACCATCGCGTCGCGCTGGTAGATCGAGCTGTCGTAGGCGCGGCCCTTCTTGAAGACCGCGTAGCCGTCGCCGCCGGCGGCCATGTAGGAGTTCGTGACGACCTTGTACTCGCGGTCCGCCTCGATCGCCTTGCCGCCGACGAGGATGTCCTCACAGGCGCCCTTGTCGTAGTTGATCGTGAAAGAGACGCCCTCGGAGACCTGGGGGAAGCCGCCCTTGCCCTGGGGGATCGTCGCGACGAAGTCGAAGAGCTCCTTGAGCTGCGAGCCCTTGAGGGTGACGACGACGAGGCTGTTGTCGAAGGGCAGGATCGTGTAGACGGTCTTCTTGGTGACGGGACCCGCGGCGAGGTCGGCGCGGATGTTGCCGCCGCCCACGATCGCGAAGTCGACGCCGAGGTCGCGGAGCTTCCACTTCATGGAGTCGGCGACGAGGCAGCCGATCTCGCTCTCCGCCTTGCGGCTCATCGCGTTCGGGAAGACGGCCGCGGCCTCGCCGATCTTCTCCGCGAGGAGGCTTTCGACCTTGTAGCCGTACTCGATGAGCTTCGCGTTGACGATGGGGTTGGTCTCGAACTGGGGACCGACCGCCTCGTAGACCGTGGAGCCGTCCGCGGCCTTGACGGCCTTCTTGTCGTTGACGGTGAGGGCCTTCCAGGAGAAGCCGGAGACCTTGCCGTCCTTGACGGTGAGGACGCCCTTGCCGACGTTGAGGCCCCACTGGTAAGCCTGGACGATGGGCACGCCCTTCTCGACGAAGGGCTCCTTCATCTGGGAGTGCGTGTGGCCGTCGACGATGAGGTCGATGCCGGGGACCTTGGCGGCCAGGGCGCGGGAGCCCTCCTCGCCGTTCGAATAGAGCCCGAGGTGGGTGAGGGCGATGACGACCTGGCACTTCTTCTTGCCCCGGAGCTCGGCGACCATCGCCTTGGCGGTCTCGATCTCGTCGGCGAAGACGAGATCCTTCACGATCTCGGGGCTGCCGATGGTGACGGTCTCGCGGGTCGTGAGGCCGAAGACGCCGACGCGGACGCCCTGGAAGTCCTTGACGATGTAGGGCGCGTCGGCGACGAGCTTCCCGTCCTTGGTCTTCGCGTTCGCGGAGAGGAAGGGGAACTCGGCCAGGGCCTTCTGCGCCTCCAGGACCTCGCGGCTGTTGTCGAACTCGTGGTTGCCGAGGGCGACGGCGTCGTAGCCGATGAGGTTGAAGCCGACGAGATCGGGCTCGGCCTTGAAGAAATTCGACTCGGGGCGGCCGGTGTTGAAGTCGCCGGCGTCGAGGACGAGGACGTTCTCGTACTCGGCCCGGGTCTGGCCCACGAGGGTCGTGATGGCCGGGAGGCCGGAAACCTCGGGCACGCCGTGGTCGGCGAAGGGAAGGGGGTGGCCGTGGGTGTCGTTCGTGTGGATGACGGCGATCTGGACCTCGCGGCCGGCGGGGGCCTTCGGGGTGCCGGCGCAGCCGAGGGCGAGGAGCGCCGCCAGGCCGAGGATGATCGCCTTGCTCATGCTTTTCAAAGGATACCTCCAACTGTCCCGCGGCCGTCTCGATTCCCCTTGAACCGGGCACGACCAGGGAGCTTGGAGCATTGTAGGACTCTCCCGGGAATTTGTCATCAGGTTTTTTCCCGCTTTCCCGACCAAATCCCGGGAATAATTGCCTAGAACCAAGTCTCCAACGACAAAAAGGCCCCCTCGCGCCATCGGGCGGGGGGGGCCTTTAGGGCCTCGGCGCCGCGCGGAGCCTTCGCTCCCGGCCGCGGCGCGCGGAACCACGCTTACTTCTTGAACTCGATGTTGTCGGCCGTGACGGTGCCGAGCTTCTTCACGTAGGTCATGAAGACCTCGGCGTCGCTCGGATACTCGTTGAGGATCTTCTTGCCGACGAGCATCTTGAAGTCGTCGCCGCCGTTCCAGTTGAAGTTGACCGCGGCCAGGACGTACTCCTTGGCCTCGTCGACCGGCTTGCCGCCGATCATGATGGCGGAGACGCGGGACCCGGCGGGGGCGGCGGCGTCGAGGGTGTAGGTGAGGTTGGCGAACTGCGGGAAGCGGCCGTCGGCGGCGGGGAGCTTGCCGACGCCGTGCTCGATGATCGCGTCGAACTCGGAGCCCTTGATCTTGGCGGTCTGGAGGTAGTTGCCGAAGGGGAGGACCGTGAAGATGTGGTTCTTGGTGATGTCGCCCGCGGGGATCGTGTCGCGCACGCCGCCGCCGCCGATGAAGGCCACGTCGGCGCCGGTCACGTAGAGCATGGAGTTGGCGATGAGCTTGCCGAGGTTGGACTCGGAGGTGCGCACGATCTCGCGCTTGCCGACGAGCTCGACGGCGGTGGCGCCGACCTTCTCCGCGAGGATGGGCTTCATGCCGGCGTTGAGCTCGTCGATGATGGCCTTGACCTGGGCGTCGGGGGCGAGCTCGGGGGTGTTGGCGACGGTCACGGTGCGGGCGGCCTTGGAGACGACCTTGCGGTTCACGCCGACCTTGAGCTCGACGACGCCGAGGCCGACGTCGAGGGCGCCGGTGCTGGCGATGAGGACGTTGGAGCGGTTCTCCTTGGTGGCGGTCTCGAGGCTCGTGTGGCTGTGGCCGTCGATGATGACGTCGATCTCGGGCACGGACATGCCGATCTGGTCGCTCGTCGGGTCGCTCGAGCGGTCGAGGCCGATGTGGGAAATGAGGATGAAGACGTCGTAGGAGCCGGCGAGCTCGTTGGCGAGGGTGCGGAGCTCGGTGACGGGATTCGTGAAGGTCACGCCCTCAAGGCCCTTGGGATCGGTCTTGTAGGCGGTCTCGGGGCTGGCGACGCCGGCGACGAGGACGCGGACGCCCTGGACGTTCCGGATCTCGTAGGGCTTGAAGAGGCGCTTGCCGTCCTTGTACACGTTGGCGGCGATGATCGGGAACTTCATCTGCTTCTGGAGCTCGAGGAGGCGGCTCGTGCCGTAGTTGAAGTCGTGGTTGCCGGTCGTCATGTAGTCGTAGGGCACGGCGTTCATGAGCTTGACGATGCTAGAGCCGCGCTCGAGGTTGGCGAAGGGCAGGCCGTGGAGGGTGTCGCCCGCGTCGATGACGAGGACGTTGGCGTTCGCGAGCTTGAGGCGGTTCACGTAGTTGGCGATGCGGTCGTAGCCGAGCTCGACCTTGCCGGAGACGGCGCGGGAGTGCATATCGTTCGTGTGGGCGATGACGATGCCGACCTCGGTCGCGAGGGGCGCGGGCGCCTTCGGACCGGTGGCGCAGCCGAGCGCCATGAAGGCGACGAGGGCGAGCGCGACGAAGCGAAGTTGCTTCTTCATTCGATTACCTCCTGGAATTGTCGAAACTGGTGAACTTCCATTGTAGAACGACAACGGGCATCGGGCAAGATGCCGCGCGATCGGACTCGCGGGACCGCCGCGCGGCGGGTGGCGGGAAGGCGGGGACTCCGTCCCCTCCCCTCTTGCTAAACCGGTTTATTGCGCTATACTGGGCCTTGGGCGCGCCTGAGGGCCCGCCACGACGGGAGAGCCCATGCGCATGAACCGTTCCTCCGGAATCCTCCTCCACCCGACCTCCCTTCCCGGTCCCTACGGGATAGGCGAACTCGGCAGCGAGGCCCTCCGCTTCGTCGATCGCCTCGCCGAGGCGGGCCAGCGCCTCTGGCAGGTCCTTCCCCTCGGACCGACGGGCTACGGCGACTCCCCCTACGCGCCCTTTTCGAGCTTCGCGGGCAACGAACTCCTCATCAGCCTCGAACTCCTCGGGAAGGAAGGCCTCCTCGACGAGGCCGACCTCGCCCCGCCCCGCCCCTTCGACCCCGCGCGGGTGGACTACGGCGAACTCACCGCCTGGAAGCGACCCCTCCTCGAGGAGGCGGCCCGGCGCTTCCTGGCCGGCGCCGGCCCGGCCCGGCGCGCCGCCTTCGAGGCCTTCCGCGCCCGCGAGGCGGCCTGGCTCGGGGACTACGCCCTCTTCATGGCGATCAAGACCGAGTACGACGAGATCGCGCGGGAGACCGGCCGCCCCTCCTCCCTCTGGTGCGAACTCTGGCCGGAAGCCCTGGCCCTGCGCGAGCCCGCCGCCCTCGCGGCGGCGCGCGCGGCCCGCGCGGACGCGGTGGCCCGGATCGAGGTCCTCCAGTTCCTCT
>DAINBW010000151.1:0-6555 GCA_036732745.1 Spirochaetales bacterium
ACCTGCCGCCCCTCGCCGCGATCCTCGTCATCTTCGCGGCCGGGGCCCTGGCCGGCGCCGCGATGAACGCGATTCCCGCCCTCCTCAAGGTGAAGACCGGCGCGCACGAGGTCGTCACGACGATGATGTTCGCCTACGCTATCCGCACCCTGTCGCCGATGTTCATCCGCGCCAACGGCGGCGACCCGACCAAGACGAGCCATCCCTACGTCACCGACCCGGTGGCCGAAAAGGTCTGGCTGCCCCTCTTCAAGGACTTCCTGCCCGACGCGAACTACCGCCTCCACGTGGGCATCCTCGTCGCGATCGGCTGCGCCTTTCTCGTGCGCTTCCTCCTCGACAAGACGGACCTCGGCTTCAAGATCCGGGCGGTCGGGCACAATCCGACGGCCGCGCGGACCCAAGGCATCTCGGTGCCCTGGATCACGACGGCGAGCCTCCTCGTCTCGGGGGCGCTGGCCTCCTTCGCCGGCGTCACCCAAGTGCTGGGCCTCGACCACCGGATGTTCCAGAACCTCAACGCGGGTTACGGCTGGAACGGCATCTCGATAGCCCTCCTGGCGCGGAACAATCCGATCGCGATCGTCTTCACCGCCCTGCTCTGGGGCGTCCTCGATTCGGGCGGCCAGTACATGGCCCGGACGGCGGAGACGCCCAACGCGATCATCGAGATCGTGAAGGGCATCATCCTCTTCCTCATGCTCGCCGAGGTCATCTACGAGAAGGCGGGCGCAGCCCTCCGGCGCGGATCGCGCCGCCGCGGACCGGCCGGGGCCGGCGCTGCCGCGGCCGCCGGAACCACGGCCGCCGAGACCCGGCGCGCCGAAACCGCGGAACCCGCCGAAGGAGGCCAGGCATGACCGACATCATCGCCGCGCTTTTCACGCCCCAACTCCTCGAGGCCACCGTCCGCCTGGCGACGCCCGTGATGCTCGCCGCCCTGGCGGCCGTCGTCTGCGAGCGGAGCGGCGTCACGAACATCGCGATGGAAGGCATCATGCTCGTCGGCGCCTTCGCCGCCGCGTGGTTCGGCTGGATGACGGGCAATCCCTGGCTGGGGCTCCTCGGCGGCGCCGCCGCCGGCGCCCTCTTCTCGCTCTTCTTCGCCTGGGCCGCGGTCAGCCTCCACATCAACCACGTCATCGCCGGCGCCATCATGAACATCCTGGCCTTCGGCCTGACGCGCTACCTCATGATGGTCGTCTACGGCCGGCAGGGCACTTCCGAGGCCGTCGCCAGGACCCTCCACGACTACAAGTTCGCCATCCCGCTCCTCTCCGAGATTCCCTTCATCGGGCCGGCCTTCTTCAACCAGACGCCGATCGTCTACCTGGCCCTGGCTTCCGTCCTGGCCTGGGCCTGGATCTTCAAGCGCACCCGCCTCGGCCTTTCCATCCTGGCCTCCGGCGAGCACCCCATGGCGCTCGAAACCCTGGGCCGCTCGGTCGTCCGCGTCCGCTACCTCGCCGTCGTCCTCGGCGGCCTCCTCTGCGGTCTCGCGGGCTCCTTCCTATCCATCGAAAACTCGAACTCCTTCACCGAGGGCATGACCGACGGCCGCGGCTTCATCGCCCTGGCGGCGACGATAGCCGGCGGCTGGCGGCCCGCGGGCGTCTTCCTGGCCTCGCTCTTCTTCGGCTTCGTCGACGCCCTCCAGCTCCGCGCCCAGGGCCTCGGCCTCGTCAAGCTGCCCTCGGAGATCTTCCTCGTCTTCCCCTACGTCGCGACCATCGTCGCGGTCGCGGGCCTCGTCCGCAAGTCGCGGCCGCCGGCCGCCGTGGGCAAGGACTTCCGCGTCGAGGGCGGGGGGGAGTAGGGGGCGCGGGTGGCGTCCCGCATAACGCGTCCATCGGCTTCGGGGGCGCCCGCGTCCCAAGGCGCCCGCGCCCCCGAGGCTGCTCTCCCGTGAAGGGGGAGCATAGAATCGCTCATGGGAGGCTCTTCAATGAAACGCGCGCTCATCGCTCTCCTCGTCATGGCCCTGGTCCTCGCGACCGGGGCCTCCGCCCAGGCCAAGACCTTCGCGGCCATGACCACCGACGCCAACGGCCTCGGCGACGGCTCCTTCAACGACGGCGTCTGGGCCGGCCTCAAGAAGGCCGAGGCCGAGGGCCTCGCCAAGGTCAAGGTCGTCGAGGCCCACGCCATGACGGACTACGTCCCGAACCTCTCCGGCCTGGCCGAGGACGGCGCCAACCTCGTGTTCGGCGTCGGCTTCCTCATGGTGGAGCAGATCCAGGAGGCCGCCAAGGCCAATCCCAAGACCTTCTACGCCGGCATCGACCACAGCTACTTCGGCGTGACGATCCCGCCGAACCTCGTGGGCATCAGCTGGAAGGAGCAGGAGGCTGGCTACCTGGCGGGCATCGTCGCGGGCCACATGACCCAGAAGTACGCCAAGAACTCCCCCCTCCTCAACGACAAGAACGTGATCGGCGCCGTTCTCGGCATGGACATCCCCCCCGTCGAGCGCTATCTCGCGGGCTTCATCGCCGGCGCCAAGTCGGTCAACCCGAAGGTCGACGTCCGCTACATCGTGACCGGCAGCTTCGGCGACCGCGCCAAGGGCAAGGAGGCGACCATCGCCCTCATCGACCAGGGCGCCGACATCGTCCTCCAGATCGCCGGCCTCACGGGCATGGGCGTCATCGACGCGGCCCGCGAGCGGAAGATCTTCGCGATGGGCGCCGACGTCGACCAGAACGCCGCCGCTCCCGAGTACGTCCTCACCTCCGCCCTCAAGGGCACGACGGCGGCGACCTACCTCACCATCAAGGACCTCGTGGCCGGCAAGCTCAAGGGCGGCGAGAACCGCGTCTTCGGCCTCGCCGAGGGGGCGATCGACCTCGCGCCCTTCCACCAGCACGACAAGATCGTCCCCGCCGAGGTGAAGAACGCGATCGCCAAGGCCAAGACCGACATCGCCTCCGGCAAGGTGAAGGTTCCCTCGAGCCTGGCCGAGCTCGGCATCAAGAAGTAACGAGAGAGACAAAACGCGAAGGCGCCGGGAGGCCATGGGCTTCCCGGCGTCCCCGCCGGCCTCCTTCCGGCGACGAACCGGGGGAAGGCCCTACGCAACACATCCGAGGAGCGAAGCATGAAGCGAGAGATCGAGGAAGCCGCGGCCTATCTCCGCGCGCGCGCGGGCGAAGTCCCGAAGCTGGCCCTCGTCCTGGGCTCGGGCCTCGGCGGCCTGGCCGACGAGGTCGAGGAGGCCGTGGTCGTCCCCTACGGCGAGATTCCCCATTTTCCCGTCTCGACGGCGCCCGGCCACGCCGGCCGCCTCGTCGCGGGCAAGCTGGCGGGCAGGCGCGTCCTCGTCATGCAGGGGCGCTTCCATTTCTACGAGGGCCACCCCATGGAACGCGTGGCCTTCCCCGTGCGGGTCTTCCGCGCCCTCGGCGTGGAGAAGCTCTTCCTCACCAACGCCGCGGGCGGCGCCAACCTGGGCTACGTTCCCGGCGACTTCATGGTGATCTCCGACCACATCAACCTGACCGGGCAGAACCCCTGCATCGGCCCCAACGACGACTCGGCGGGCCCGCGCTTCTTCGACATGTCCAAGGCCTACGATCCGGAGCTCCGCGCGATCGCGCATCGCGCCGGCAAGGAGCTGGGGCTGGAGCTCCGCGAGGGCGTCTACGCCTGGTTTACCGGCCCGAGCTTCGAGACGCCGGCGGAGATCCGGATGGCCAGGACCCTCGGCGCCGACGCCGTGGGCATGTCCACCGTCCCCGAGGTCATCGCGGCCGTCCACTGCGGCCTCCGCGTCCTCGGAATCTCCTGCGTCACCAACATGGCGGCGGGGATCCTGGACCAGCCGATCACGGGCGAGGAGGTCCTCGAGATCTCCGCGCGCCGCCGACCCGAATTCTCCGCCCTCGTCCGGCGGATCGTGGAGCTCGCCGTCCAGGCGGGAAGGTAGGGGCGATGGGCATCCTGATCCGCGGCGCGAGCCTCGGGGGCGAGCGGCGCGACATCCTGATCGAACAAGACCGCATAACGCGCATAGCGCCGTCGATCGGCGGGACCCTCCCCGCCGGCCTCCTGGCGATCGAGGCGGAGGGCCTGGCCGCCGTCCCCTCGCTCGCCAACGCCCACGCCCACTCCGCGATGACCCTCCTGCGCGGCATCGCGGAGGACATGGAGCTCATGCCCTGGCTGACCGAGGCCATCTGGCCCGTGGAGGCCCGGATGACCGACGAGGACGTCTATTGGGGCACGCGGCTCGCGGCCGTCGAGATGGCGAGAAGCGGCACGACGGTCTGCAACGACATGTACCTTCGGCCCGAAGCCTTGGCCCGCGCCGCCCGCGATTCCGGCCTCCGCTTTGTCCTCTCCTACGCCCTGATCGACGGCCTCGACGAGGCCGTCGGCGCGGCCCAGCGCGCGGCCTGCGCCGCCTTCTTCGAGCGGCTCCCCGACTGCGGCCCCCTGTCGCGCTTCCACCTGGCCGCCCACTCGGTCTACGCGACGACGGCGGAGAGCATCCGCTTCCTGGCGCGGCAGGCCCGCGAGCGCGGCCTCCTCTTCCACACGCACCTGGCGGAGACCCGCGCGGAGGACGAGGGCTGCCGGGCCCGGACGGGTCTTTCGCCGGCCGCCTACCTCGACTCCCTCGGCGCCCTCGGGCCCTGGACGGTCGCGGCGCACTGCCTCTGGCTCGACGAACGCGACTTCGACCTCCTCGGCGAGCGCGGCGTCGCGATCGCCCACAATCCCGTCTCCAACATGAAGCTGGCCTCGGGGCCGGCCTTCGACTACGAGGCGGCCAGGCGGCGCGGTCTCCGCGTCCTCCTCGGCACCGACGGCGCGGCCTCCAACAACTCGCTCGACCTCTTCGCCGACATGAAGATCGCCGGCCTCCTCCAGAAGCAGCACTACGGCGACTCGCGGCGCTTTCCCGTGCGCGAGATCCTGGAGGCCGCCTCCGCGCGCGGTCACGAGGTTTTCGGGACGGGCGGCGGCCGGATCGAGGAAGGCGCCTCCGCCGATCTTCTTCTCGTCGACCTCGGCCAGGCCTCCATGGTTCCCTGCCATGACCTCGAAGCCAACCTCGTGTATTCGGGTTCCGGCGCCGTCGTGGACACGACGATCTGCGCCGGCAAGGCCCTCATGCTTCATCGCAAGGTGGAGGGCGAGGAGGAAGTCTTCGCCGAGGCCAGGGGCCGGGCGGCGCGGCTCGCACGGCGGACCTGAGCGGCGGACCTGAGCGGCGGACCTGAGCGGCGGGGCGGGCCGGCCTGCGCCGCCGGCGATGCCGTCCCGCCCGGCCCGGCCAGCCACCCATTCTGGCCTCCCCTCGCGATTGCCGCCCTGCGGCATCGGGACTATACTCGCCCCATGAACAGCATCCGGGGGCGGTCATGAGAAGCGGGAGCGAGCTCGAGGGCATGGTCGCGGCGATGAGCCGCGAGGAGAAGGTTTCCCTGTTAAGCGGGAGCAACTTCTGGTGCACGCGCGCCCTGCCGCGGCTCGGCGTTAGGCGAATCATGGTGGCCGACGGTCCCCACGGCCTCCGGAAGCAGGCAGGCGACGCCGATCACCTGGGCATCACGGCGAGCGTCCCGGCGACCTGTTTCCCTCCCGCCGTCACGACCGCCAGCTCCTGGGACCGCGCCCTCCTCCGCGCGATCGGCCAGGCCCTCGGCGCGGAGGCGCGGAGCGAGAGCGTCTCCGTCCTTCTCGGGCCCGGCGTCAACATCAAGCGCAGTCCCCTCTGCGGCCGCAATTTCGAGTACTTCTCCGAGGATCCCTTCCTGGCCGGCGAGCTCGCGGCCGCCTTTATCGAGGGCGTGCAGGGCGAGGGGGTCGGCGCGAGCCTCAAACACTTCGCCGCGAACAACCAGGAGGCGCACCGCCTTGTCGTGGACGCGATCGTCGACGAGCGCAGCCTGCGCGAGATCTACCTGCCCGCCTTCGAAAAGGCCGTCACGCGGGCCAAGCCCTGGACGGTGATGTGCTCCTACAACAAGCTGAACGGCGTCCACGCGAGCGACGATCCCTGGCTCCTCCGCAAGGTCCTGCGGGAGGACTGGGGCTTCGAGGGCGTGGTCGTCACCGACTGGGGCGCGATGTACGATCGAGTTGCTTCCGTCAATGCCGGGCTCGAGCTCGAGATGCCGGGCAACGGCGGCCAGAACGACGCGGCGGTCCTGTCGGCCCTCGCGGAGGGGCGGCTCGACGAGGCCCTCGTGGACGAGGCCGTCGTCCGCCTCCTCGAGCTCGTCGAGCGCGCTTCAGCGGCGGGCACGGTCGCCGGCGATGGGTTGGGCGCTTCGCCCGGCGCGGCAACCGCCGCGGCGCCCCGCTTCGACCTCGAGGCCCATCACGCCCTGGCCCGCGAGGCGGCCGAACGCTCGATGGTCCTCCTCAAGAACGAAGGCGCGGTCTTGCCCCTGGCGCGGTCGGCCCGGGTCGCCGTGATAGGCGACTTCGCCAAGACGCCGCGCTACCAAGGGTCGGGCAGCTCGCAGATCGTGCCGACGAGGCTCGACGCCGCCTACGAGGAGCTTTGCGCGCTCGCCGGCCGGGAGCTGCCCTACGCGCGCGGCT
>DAINBW010000152.1:0-1971 GCA_036732745.1 Spirochaetales bacterium
CCTCCAGGTTGAGGACGAGGACCTCCGTGTAGCCGGGCCGGCGGCGGGACTTGCCCGTCGCCTCCAGGGCCGCCAGGAGGCGGTCCAGGCCGATCGCGGCGCCGACGCCGGGAAGGCGCTTGGTCGTGTAGAGGCTCGCGAGCTCGTCGTAGCGGCCGCCGCCGCAGACGGAGCCGATTTCGGGCATCGCGTCCAGGCGGGTCTCGAAGACGACGCCCGTGTAGTAGTCGAGGCCCCGGGTGATCGAGGGGTCCAGCACGAGCTTGCCGGCCGCGCCGCCGGGGGAGGCCTCGAGCGCCGCGGCGATGTAGCGGAGGCGGTCGGCGTCGGGATTCGGGCCGCCGGCCAGCCGCTCGAGGCGCGCGAGCCCCTCCTCGAAGGAGGCGCAGGGCGCGATGTATTCGAGGACCTTGGCGGCGGCCCCGTCGCCGATCTCGGCGGCCAGGAGTTTCAGCACCTCGTCCTTGCCGATCTTGTCGAGCTTGTCCACGGCCCGGAGCACGGCGGGGCCCTTCTCGCCGGCGCCGATCGCGGCCAGGAAGCGGTTGAAGAGGCCGCGGTGGTTGATGCGGACGCTGAAGCCGCCGATATCGAGCGCGGCCAGCGCGTCGCGGATCAGGAGGACGATGTCCGCGTCCGCCGCGCCCGAGTCGGTGCCGACGATGTCGAAGTCGCACTGCATGAACTCGCGGTAGCGGCCGCGCTGGGTGTTTTCGCCGCGCCAGACCTTGGCCATGTGGTAGCGGCGGAAGGGGAGGTAGAGCTCGTCGACGTGCTCGGCCATGAAGCGGGCGAAGGGCACGGTCAGGTCGAAGCGCATCGCGACGTCGCGCTCGCCGTGGTCCTTGAAGCGGTAGACCTGCTTGTCCGTCTCGCCGCCGCCCTTGCCGAGGAGGATTTCGGCGTATTCGAGGACGGGCGTGTCGATGGGCACGAAGCCGAAGGACCGGAAGACGCGTTCGAGGATCTCGATCAGGGCCTTGCGCTCGATCTCGGCCTCGGGAAGGTAGTCGCGGAAACCTTTCAGGACCCGCGGTTCGATGATGTCGGGCATGATTCCCTCCGATATGGTCCCGCCATTATGCGGTTCGGAGGGCCCGCGAATCAACGGGCCCTTGACGGATCGGAGGCGCCGCCGTCATATTTGCCGCATGCTCCTCGTAATCGACGCAGGCAACACGAACATCGTCGGAGGCGTCTACCGCGACGGCCGCCTTGTCCATACCTTGCGCATCCATACGGTGCCCAAAAAGACCGAGGACGAGTACTCCTCCATCTTCAAGGCCATCCTTCTCGACCGCGGCACGGCGCCCGCGGACGTGGACCAGGTCGTCCTCTCCTCCGTCGTGCCCTCGCTGACCGCGGCGATGGAGGCGATGTGCCGGCACCTCTTCGGCGTCGCGCCCCTCGTCCTCGGCCCGGCCTTCTACCCGAAGCTGCCCTTGCGGATCCCGAGCCCCCACGAGATCGGCACCGACCTCGTCGCCGACGCCCTCGCCGCCTTCCGGAAGGTGGGCGGCGCCGCCATCGTCGTCGATTTCGGGACGGCCCTCACCTTCACCTGCGTGAGCGGCTCGGGCTCCATCCTCGGCGTGTCCATCGTTCCCGGTCTCGGCACGGCGGTCAACGCCTTGTCGCGCGACACGGCCCAGCTTCCCTTCGTCCAGCTGGCGGCCCCCGAGTCGGTGATCGGCACCAACACCGTGATGTCGATCCAGGCCGGCGTCGTCCACGGTTACGCCGGCCTCGTCTCCCACCTCGTCTCGCGGATGAAGGCGGAGATGGGAGAGGACGCCAAGGTGATCGCGACGGGCGGGCTCTGCCGCGTCATCGCGGGCCTCGTCGACTGCTTCGACGCGGTCGACCCCGACCTGACGCTGGACGGCCTCGCCCTCCTGCCCGAGTACGCCTAAGCGGGGCCCGGCCCACGAAGCGCCGCGGCCCCCGAAGCGCCGCGGCCCAGGGGGCCTG
>DAINBW010000152.1:2071-6554 GCA_036732745.1 Spirochaetales bacterium
CGGAGCAGCTCCGAAAGCTCGTCTTGGGATACGAGGTCGGTCTCCGAACCGCCCCCGTCGGCCTCCTGAAGGAGGGCGGCGAGGTCCTGGACGATGGCGCGCTGCGCCTCCAGGATGGAGCGGAACTGGGCCGAGTAGGCCGAATAGTCCTCGGCCCGGGGGAAGCGGCCGGCCAGGAGCCGATCGACGATGGAGGCGAAGGCCCGCGCCGTCCGCTCCAGGAGCTTCAGGTACTCGGCGCGCTCGATCAGTTGGGCGTTCTGGGCCAAGAGCCCGTGAAACACGCGGATACTTCCGTCCAGGAAGAAAATATCTCCCGAGATCCGGTCGCGGAAGTACTCGGCGTCCGCTTCCACGGACAGGCCGGCGTCAAGGGACTTCACGAGAACGGACAGCAGGAACAGGTCGTCTTGGTAGTGTGTTTTTTGCGGCATATCGATCCTAACCTCATCATCGGCGTTCCCGGGCCGAGCGTAAAGCCCTCAAACCCCGCATCCGCCGCGAATTGGCGGCCTCCGGCGGTTGATCTTCGCGCCTCTTCATAGTATAAAGTACGAGCCAATCGTACGCCCTTTTGGGCGCGCGACCCCATCCGCCCCCTAGGGGCGGACTTTCGCCCTCTAGGGGCGAAAAAAGTCCATTGGGAGGAAACATGAGACAGTACGAACTCATCGCCGTCTTTCCCTCGGAGGAAGAACTCTTCCGCCAGGGAAAGGAGGCGGTCGCCGCGGAGCTCGCCAAGCAGGGCGCCCGCGACGTCAAGGAAGACGACATGGGCGATCGCCAGCTCGCCTACGAGATCAAGAAGAGGACCCGCGGGCACTACATCCTCTTCACGATGAACCTGGACCCCCAGAAGGTCGTCCCGGCGGAGCGCGCCTTCAAGCTCAACGCCAACGTCCTCAAATACCTCTTCGTCCGGGCCGAGGCCTAAGGCTTCAGGCCTGACATAAGGGAGTCGGTCAATGGGAGATCTTTCGGTAGCCGTCCTCGTCGGCAGGCTCACCCGGGATGCCGAGCTTAAGTACACCAATTCGGGCCAGGCCGTGTGCCATTTTTCCGTCGCGACCAGTTCGCGCGTGAAGAAGGGCGACCAGTGGGTGGACGAGTCCAGTTTCTGGGACGTCGACCTCTGGGGCAAGCGGGCCGAGTCCGTGAACCAGTACCTCACCAAGGGAAAGCTCGTCGCGGTCCAGGGCGACATGCGGCAGGACAAGTGGGAACAAGACGGCCAGAGCCGGATGAAGGTCAAGATCACGGCCAACGACGTCCAGCTCCTCGGCGGCCAGGGCGGTCCCGGCGGCGGTCAGGGCGGCTACGAGCGCCAGGGCCAGTCGCAGGGCGGTTACGACCGCGGCCCCTCGCAAGGCGGCTACGATCGCGGCGCTCCCCAGCAGGGCCGCGGCTCCTATGGCGCCCCCCAGGGCGGAGCCCAGGGCGCGTCCCGGCAGGGCGGCGGACGTGAATCCGCTCCCCCCTCCGACGATTTCACCGACGACATTCCCTTCTGATACATAAGGAGAACCGAGTATGTCCGATATCAGAGAGCAGCAGGATTCGAGGCCGGCCCGCCAGGACGGCGATTCCCCGGAGCCCCGCAGGGACGAGGAGCGCGGCTCCTCCGGCCCGCGCCGCGGCAAGGGCTTCTTCAAGAAGAAGGTCTGCAAGTTCTGCGCGCAGAAGCTCACCATCAACTACAAGGACGCCGATGTCCTTCGCCGTTTCGTCACCGATCGGGGTAAGATCCTCCCCCGCCGCATCACCGGCTCCTGCGCCAAGCACCAGCGCGAGCTCGCGGTGGCGATCAAGCGCGGCCGCGCCCTCGCCTTCCTCCCCTACGTGGTGAAGTAAGAGGGCCAACGCGATAGTCCCATGAGCGACGAAGTCATGTCCGGAAATCGGGGGCGAAGCCTCCTCGCGGCCTCGGTGGCCGCGGGCGCGGTGTCGGCTCTCCTTTTCCACTCCCTCCTCCTCAGCCTCGCCTTCCTCGTCCCCGTCCAGGTGGCCTTCGGGCGCCATGGCCGCAGGGCGGGCTTCGGCGCGGCCGCGGCGGCCATCCTCGCGGTGGTCGTGGGGCATGTCCTTCGGGCGGCCTTCGCCGGCGTCTCCGCCCTCGCGGAGCTCGGGCCGGCCGACTTCCTCGCCGTCGCCGCTCCTCCCGCCGTCCTCGTCGGCGCGCTCTGCCTCATGAACCTGTCCTTCTGGGACGGGAAACCGGGCGTTCTCCGGGGTCTCGCCGCCGTCTCGGCGGCCTCCCTGGTCGCCGTTCCGGCCATGATGGCCCTCGGGCGCGACGCGGGATTCACGAGCTTTCTCGAGGCGCGCCTCGACGCGGTCTTCAAGCCTCTCCTCGCCCAGGCGGGGGAGGGCTACGATTCCGCGGCGCTCAAGGCCGCCCTCGATCCCAAGGTTCTCTCCGCGCAGACCACGGAGGCTCTCGTCTCCTCCGTCGCGGCCCTCCTCCTCGCCCTTCTCGCGGCGAGTTGGTGGATCGGGAACCGGCTCGCCGGCCCGGGAACGCCGGGCAGGGAGGCCGCGAGGCCTCTCGCCGACTATCGCCTCCCCTACGTCTTCGTGTGGCCCTTCCTGGCCGCATGGACGGGGGTACTCGCCGTTGCGTATCTCGAGGCGCCGGCGGCGCTCCGGGCCATCGCCTGGAACCTCGCCCTTGTCCTCTCCCTGGCCTACGCGGCCCAGGGCATCGGGATTGCGTCGCACCTGATGAATCGCTGGAAGCTGCCGAGATCGCTCAGGATCGCGCTCGGAGCGACGGCCGTAATGGTCTTCGCCACCCCGCCGGTCGGCACCCTCGCCGCCCTGATCCTGCCCCTCCTCGGCGTTACCGAGGTATGGATACCGTACCGAAATCTTAAAGGAGTCGGAGCATGAGAGTAATCCTCAACCAGGACGTTCCGAATCTGGGTGAGCTCGGAGACGTCAAGGACGTCGCCCCTGGCTACGCCCGCAATTTCCTCTTCCCCCGGAACTTCGCCCTCGCTTTCAATAAGAAGACCCAGGGTCTCTTCGAGAAGCGCCAGGCCGAGATCGAGTCCCTCAAGGCCCAGAAGCGCCAGGCTTCCCTGGGTCTCAAGGAGAAGCTCGAGGCCGAGGAAGTCGTCGTCGCCGTGCCCGCCGGACAGAACGGCAAGCTCTACGGCGCCGTCACCAACGCCTCCGTCTACGACGAGCTCCTCAAGAAGGGCATCGACGTGGACCGCAAGAAGATCGAAGTCCCCGGCCGCTCCATCAAGAGCGTCGGCAACTACAAGGTCGTCGTGCACCTCTACGAGAAGGACGAGGCCATCATCCGCCTCGTCGTCCAGGCGGCCGAGGTCAAGGCCGAGGAGCGCTCCGCCGACGAGTCGCCCCGCCCCCGCCGCGAGCGCCGCGAGCGCCGCCACGTGGAGGAGGACGATTCCCCGGAGGCGCAGATGCGCGCCTTCCTCGCGTCCCAGGGCCTCGAGCCCGAGGACGAGCCGGCCCAGGAGTAAGACGGCGACAGCCGCATGATCCCCGCGGAGCTCAGGGACAAGGTACCGCCCCACAACGGAGAGGCCGAACAGGCCGTTCTGGGGGCGGTACTCCTCGATCCCGACGCCGTGCCGGTGGTGCTCAAGTACCTCCGGCCCGACGACTTCTACGTCAACGCGAACCACGAGGTCTTCGCGGGGATCGTCTCGCTCTACGAGAAAGGCCAGAAGGCCGATCTCATCACCCTCTCCGACGAGCTCAAGAGCCTCGGCACCCTCGACCGGGCCGGCGGCGTGGGCTACGTCGCCCAGCTCACCTCCGTCACCCCTTCCTCGGCGAACGTCGAATACTACGCGCGCATCGTCCAGGAAACCTCGATCCGCCGCCACCTGATCAAGCTCTCCGCGGAGATCAGCGCGAAGTCGCGCGACGAGTCCGTGGAGACCGGCCTCGTCCTCGACGAGGCGCAGGCGCGGATCTTCGACATCACGCAGAACCGCCAGTCCGTCTCCTACAAGAGCGTCAAGGACCTTCTCCCCGACACGATCAAGACGATCGAAAAGCTCTTCAAGAACAAGAACGCCTTCACCGGGGTGCCCTCCGGCCTCGGCGACCTCGATTCGATGACCTCGGGCTTCCAGGACTCCGAGTTCATCGTCATCGGCGCGCGGCCCTCCATCGGCAAGACCGCGCTCGCCCTGTCCATGGCCGCCCACGTGGCCGTGAAGGAGCGCATCCCCTGCGCCTTCTTCTCCCTCGAAATGGCCGACTCCGCCATCATGCAGCGTCTCATCTCGAGCGAGGCGCGCATCGCCTCCAACAAGATCCGCACGGGCCTCATCAAGCCCTCCGACTTCAACGCCCTCATGGAGGCGGCCGGCCGGATCTACGAGGCGCCCCTCTACATCATCGACATGCCCAACATGAAGCTCCTCGACCTGCGCACCATGGCGCGCCGCCTCCGCGCCGAGAAGGGCGTGAAGATCGTCTTCATCGACTACCTGACCCTCAT
>DAINBW010000153.1:0-6545 GCA_036732745.1 Spirochaetales bacterium
CGAGGAGGATGTCGAGCACGGAGGAGGCGCGGCGGGTCGCGGGAAAGACCTTGCCGCCGGCTTCGGTCTCGAAGTCGAGGCCGCGGTCGCGGAACCAGCCGAGGAGATTCTCGTTCGTGAAGGCGAAGAGCGCGGGCTTGAGGAAGCGGCCGGCGGCGCCGGGCTTGGCGCCGCCGCCGTAGCGCGCCGGGAAATCCTCGATGGGGCCCGCGTGGGTGAGGTTGCACTGCCCCGAGCCGGCGAGGAGGAGTTTCCGCGCGGGCAATTCGCGCCGCTCGAGGACGAGGATGTCTCCCGGCGTTCCGGCCTGGCCGAGCCCCTCCGCCAGGCGGAGGGCGGCGAAGAGGCCCGCGGGGCCGCCGCCGACGACGATGGCGGCCGTCCCCGCCCGCCTTGGGGCCGCCTGGGCCGCGGTGCGGGTTTCCGTTCCGGGGTCTGTCCCCTTCGTTTCTTCGTCGCGCATCGGTCGAGGATACGCCCGCGCGGCGCCGAGGGTCAACGCCGCGCCTTCATGGACCGCGGCGCGGCGTGCTATAGTCGCCCCATGGCCCGCAGTTTTTTCTGGTACGACCTCGAGACCTTCGGCCTCGAGCCCCGCTACGACCGCGTCGCGCAGTTCGCGGGCGTCCGCACCGACGAGAATTTCGAGCTCGTGGGCGAGAAGCTCATCCTTTACTGCAAGCCGACCGCCGATTACCTGCCGAGTCCCCAGGCCTGCCTGGTCCACGGCATCACGCCCCAGGCGGCGACGGAGGCGGGCGTCACGGACTACGAGCTGGCCCGCCGCGTCCGCACGGAGCTGCTCGAGCCGGGCACGACGACCCTCGGCTACAACACCCTCCAGTTCGACGACGAATTCCTGCGGAGCCTCTTCTACCGGAATTTCTTCGACCCCTACGAGCGCGAATGGAAGAACGGCAACGGCCGCTGGGACCTCGTGGACCTCATGCGCGCGGCGCGCGACCTCCGGCCCGAGGGCCTCGTCTGGCCGACGGGCGAGGAGGGCAAGCCCATCTTCACCCTCGAGGCCCTGGCCAAGGCGAACGGCGTCGCGCACAAGACCGCCCACGACGCGATGCACGACGTCCTGGCGACGATCGGCCTGGCCCGCCTCCTCAAGGCGCGGCAGCCCAAGCTCTTCGACTGGTACTTCACGCACCGGACCAGGGATTCCCTCCGCCCCCTCATCAATCTTGTCGAGCGCGAACCCCTTCTCCACACCGCCGCCGCCTATACCTCCGTCCGGGGCTGCACGACCCTCGTGGCGCCCGTCTCCCTCGATCCGGAGAACCGCAACCAGCTCCTGGCCATCGACCTGCGCTACGACCCCGCGGAAATCCTCGACCTGCCGGTGGAGGAACTCCGCCGCCGCGTCTTCACGAAGGCGGAGGAGCTCGAGGTGCCCCGGCTCCCCCTGGCGCGGATCAGGCTGAACCGCTGTCCGGCCCTGGCGCCGCGCTCGGCCCTGTCCCCCGAGGCCGCCGAGCGCCTCGGCATCGACGTCGCCGCCTGCCAGGCCCATCTCGAGCTCATCAAGCGCGAGCCCGAGCTCATCCAGAAGCTTTCCGCCGTCTTCGAGGGCCCCCTGCCCCCTTCCGAGGAGAGCGATCCCGAACTCCGCATCTATTCCGACGGCTTCTTTCCCGAGGAGGACGCGGCGCTCTTCTCCGTCGTCCACGAGACCCTGGCGGCCGCGGGGCCCGAGGGGCTCGGCGCGGCCAAGGCCAAGCTTTACCGCCTCCGCTTCCAGGACGACCGTCCCGCGCAGATGCTCCGGCGTTTTTTCGCGCGGAACTATCCCGAGACCCTGGGCGACGAGGAGGCGAGGCGCTGGCGGAGCTTTTGCGCCGGGCGCCTCCAGCTTCCGCCCGTGCCGGAGGCCGCCGACCTCGGCGGCTTCAACAAGTTCATCACCCAGCGCCTCGAGGCGCCGAGCCTGCCCGCGCGGGACAAGGCCATCCTCCTGGCCCTCCTCGACTACCGCGGCGAGCTCGAAACCGCCGTCCTCGACTACCCGCGGTCCTAGCCCGCGCGGGCTTTCCGGCCGGGACGACTGGAAAGCGGGGTTTTTTCCCTCGATACTTGGGGACAGTGCTCGTGTCGTGCCCGGGTCCCGCGCGCGGGGCGCGGGCGAGGGGAGCGCGGCGCAAGCTGCGAGAGCGTGGCGATTCCGCCTTGACAGGCGAGCAAAGCTCCCCTACCATCTTTATACTTACTTAGTGAAAGTAAGTACAGGAGGCAGGAATGAAGTCTAGTCTCAGGCGCGCGTTCGGCATCGCCGCCATCGTGCTTTTCGCTCTCCCCGCGATCCTCTCCGCGCAATCCGGCGAGATCGTCCTCAAGTGGCCCTGCATCTGGGTCGGCAAGGATTCCAAGGCTCCCGCGATCGCCGAGATCGTAGGCGCCTTCAACACGGCCAACGCCGGCAAGATCAAGGTCGAGATCGAGCCCCAGCCCGACTACAACGCCTACGAGCAGAAGGTCCGCACCTCGCTCGCGGCCGGCGTCGCCCCCGGCGACATCTTCACCATCAAGCTGAACGCGACGACCAAGGAATACTACGAGTCCAAGCTGATCATGGACCTCGCCAAGGATCTTTCGGGCGCCTGGAAGGCTTCCTTCGATCCCGGCGCCGTCGCCCAGTCCACGATCGGCGGCAAGCTCAAGACCCTGCCCTTCGAGACCGCGGTCCTCCCCCTCTGGTACAACATGGACATGATGAAGAAGGCCGGCGTCGAGAAGATCCCCGCGACCATGCCCGAGCTCTGGGCGAGCCTCGACAAGCTCAAGGCCTCCGGCGTCTTCCCGACGAGCCAGATGTCCGGCGACGTCAACGCCTGGACGAGCATGATCTGGTTCTCCCACTTCGCCGTCTCCTTCGGCGGCGCCAAGGTCTGGGAGAAGCCCTTCACCGACAAGGCCTTCCTCGAGTCGGCCAAGCTCCTCCAGCGCCTCTTCAAGGACTACACGACCCCGGACGCCGTCGGCGCGGGCGCCGGCGTCTCCGGCGGCCACTTCCTGGCCGGCCGCACCGCCATCTTCTCCAACGGCCCCTGGTACGCCGGCCGCGCCGATCTCCGCGCCACGCCCTTCTTCCCGAGCGTGACCATCGCCGAGATGCCCCCCGCCGGCCCGAACAAGGGCATCATGATCAGCCGCCTCCAGGCCAACGTGGCCGCCGGCGAGACGAAGGACAAGGCGCGCCGCGCCGCCATCGTGTCCTTCCTCAAGTACCTCACCTCCACCGACAACGTGGCCAAGATCGCCCAGGGCTCCGGCGCCATGTTCGCGGTGAAGACGAGCTACGTCCCGACGGACGCCCTCCAGAAGCAGTTCTACGACATCGCCGCCCGCTCCAAGACGACCTCCAACGACCTCGAGGCCGCCCTCGGCGCCGAGGCCACCCGCGAGTTCGCCCAGCAGCTCGGCGCCCTGGCCCTCGGCCAGATCACGCCCGAGCAGTTCTGCGCCCTCGTCGAGAAGAAGATCGACCGCTAAGGATTTCCGGTTCCGCCCCGGCCCGGGCCGCCGCCTCCTGGCGGCGCGCCCCGCCCGCGCCGGGCGGAGCCTCCCCCCTCCGGCGACGGCCGCCTTCACGGCGGCCGCGCCGCAAAAGGAGCATGATGAGCAAGCGCCGCAACCCCAACGCCGCCAAGATCGCGCTGTTCCTGGCGCCGGTCCTCATACTCTTCGCCGCGTTCTTCGTCTATCCCTTCGTCTTCACCTTCGCCGCGAGCCTCACGAAATGGCGCGGCATCGGCGCGATGAGCTGGAACCGCGGCGCCAACTTCGCCAAGCTCTTCGGCGATCCGACCTTCAGGCTCGCGATCCGGAACAACCTCGTCTGGGCCCTGGCCTCCGGCTTCATCCAGGTGCCGCTGGCCGCCCTCGTGGCCCTCATCCTGGCGCGGGAGCCGCGCGGCTGGAAATTCCTCCGCACGGTCTACTTCCTCCCGAACGTCATCTCGACCGTCGCGCTGGCGATGGTCTGGACGGCCCTCTACAATCCCCAGTACGGCGCCTTCAACGGCCTGCGCGGGCTCCTCGGGCTCGAGCCGAAGAACTGGCTCGGCGACACCTCGACCGCCCTGGCCGCCGTCGTCATCCAGGGCGTCCTCTACATCGGCTACTTCATGATCATCATCCTGGCGGCGGCGATGAACATCCCGCGCGAGCTCTACGAGGCCGCCGAAATCGACGGCGCCACGACGCTCCAGCAAGAGTTTCGCATAACGCTTCCGATGCTCCGCGGCACCCTCGTCACGGCCGTGACCCTCGCCATGGCCTACGGCATGCGCCACTTCGAGGCGACCTACCTCATGACCGGCGGCGGACCCGCCTACTCGACGACGACGATGGGCATCGACCTGTTCCTGAAAATGGACGCCCTGCGCTACGGCGAAGCCAGCGCTGCGGGCGTGATCCTCATACTGCTCGGCACCGTGGTGATCGTGGGAATACGACGCATCCTCGGCAAGGCCGACCCGATGGCGGAGGCCGGACAATGAGCGAACGGAAGCCCGTCCGCGGGAAGGGGAGCCTCGTCCCCCTCGCCGCGGGCGTCCTCAAGTGGGCCGTGCTCGGCTTCTTCCTGGCCGTGGCCCTGTTCCCCCTGCTCTGGCTCGTCCTCAACTCGCTGAAGACGAACCTCGAGCTCCAATCCTCGCCCTTCGCCCTGCCGGCGCGGCCGGCCTTCGAAAACTACGCCAACGCGATCGCGATGGCGGAGCTGCCCCGGCTCTTCCTCAACTCGGTGATCGTGGCCGCGGGCACCGTCCTCCTCAACCTCATCGTATCCTCGATGGCGGGCTTCGTCCTGTCCCGCGAGTCCTGGCGGGGCAGGGACGGCGTGCGCACCGTCCTCGAGGCCGGCGTCCTCGTGCCGATCATCGCCTTCATGGTGCCCTACTTCACCCTCGTCACCAAGCTCGGACTCTACGACAAGCTCGGCACCCTCGTCCTCGTCTACGCGGCGATCAACATCCCCGTGTCCATCTTCCTCGTGACCTCCTTCATGCGCTCCATCCCGAAGGAGCTCGAGGAGGCGGCGATCATCGACGGCTGCGGCTTCTTCCAGCGCTACTCGAAGGTGATCCTCCCCCTCTCCCGCTCCGGCCTCGTGACGGCGGGCACCTTCTGCTTCATCTTCGCCTGGAACGAGTTCGTCATGGCGATGCTCCTCACCTCCAGCGTCTCCGCGCGCACGATCCAGCTCGGCATCCGCTTCTTCACGAGCCAGTTCATCACCGACTACGCCGGCATGTTCGCCGCCATCGTCCTGTCGATGCTGCCGAGCGTCGTCGGCTACGTCTTCCTCCACAACAAGATCATCGCCGGGCTCACGGCCGGCGCGGTGAAGGGCTAGGCGCGCGATGGCCGATCTCGAGATCAGCGCCGCCGCCGGCGGCTTCGAGGCCCGCCTCCGCGGGCGCCTCGTCCTCCGCCACGCGCCGGGCGACCCCCTCGTCCGGCTCGGCCGGGGCGAGGCGAAGTTCGAGATGTACCGCGGCAACTTCGAGGTGTCGGAGCGCCTCGACGAGCTCGTGGCGCTGACGGACTGCGCCCTCGAGTCCCGGGAGGGGGGCGGCGCGGTCTTCCTCCTTTCCCGCGGCGGCCTCTACGCGACCCGCGTGGCCCTCGCGGAGGAGGGCGGCCGCCTCGTGGTCTCCTTCGAGGCGGCGGGCGCGGACGCGGCGGCGGCCAACCGCTTCCGCCTGAGCCTCCACGCCGAGCCCGACGAGAAGGTCTACGGCTGCGGCGAGCAGTTCTCCCGCTTCCAGCTCCGCGGCGCGCTCTTCCCGCTCTGGACGAGCGAGCAGGGCGTGGGCCGCAACAAGACGACGGAGATCACGCGGCTCGCCGACCTCCACGACAAGGCGGGCGGCGACTACTGGTGGACCTTCTTTCCCGCGCCGACCTTCGTCACGAGCCGGCGCCTGTCCTACCACCTCGACACGAGCGCCTACGCCGCCTTCGACTTCCGCGGCGCGGCGCGGCACGAGCTCGCCGCCTGGGCCCTGCCGGGGCGGCTCGCCGTGGGCGCGGCGGACACGATGCGCGAACTCGTTTCCGGCGTCTCCGCCGCGCTCGGCCGCCAGGGCGAGCTGCCCGACTGGGCCTACGACGGGGTCGTCCTCGGGATCCAGGGCGGGACGGCCGCCTGCCTCGAGAAGCTCGCCCGGGCCCGGGCCGCCGGCGTCCCGGTCTGCGGGATCTGGGCCCAGGACTGGCAGGGCATCAACATGACGAGCTTCGGCCAGCGCCTCCGCTGGAACTGGGAGTGGGACGCGGAGCGCTATCCGCGCCTACCCGAGGAGATCGTCCGGCTCCGCGCCGAGGGCGTGCGCTTCCTCGGCTACATCAACCCCTACGTCGCCGCGGGCCGGCCCCTCTTCGCGGAGGCGGCCCGGCGGGGCTTCCTCGCGAAGAACGCGTCCGGCGGCGACTATCTCGTCGACTTCGGCGAGTTCGACGCCGGCATCGTGGACTTCACGATCCCGGCGGCGGTCGAGTGGTACAAGGGCGTCATCGGGCGGAACCTCATC
>DAINBW010000154.1:0-6533 GCA_036732745.1 Spirochaetales bacterium
GAGGAGGGCTATCCCGAGGACCTCGCCCGCCTCCTTGAGCCGGCGGGTGATTTCCACGTCCTCCGGCGAGGGATCGAGGCGCCCCGAGGGGTGGTTGTGGCCGACGATGACGGCGCAGGCGCGGTCGACGATGGGGTCGGCGAAGACTTCCCTGGGATGGACGACCGTGCGGTTGACGAGGCCGACGGACACGACGCGGACCGCGAGCACCTCGTGGGCGCCGTTGAGGGAGCAGCAGACGAAGCGCTCCTGCTTGCGGTCCGCCCAGTGGGCGACGAGGGGATGGATGTCCCGCGGCGAGGAGACGCGCTTGTCCCGTAGCCCGTAAAGGCGGCGGCCAAGTTCGAGGGCGGCGACGACGGCGCAGGCCTTGGCCTCCCCCATGCCGGGGAGGCGGCGGAGGAGGTCGGCTTCCGGCGCGGAGCGTCCGCCGTCGAGCAGTTCGAGAACCTCGTCGGCGAGGGCCCTGACGCCCTTGCCGCGCGTGCCGGTGCCGAGGAGGGCCGAAAGCAATTCCCCGTCCGCGAGGCTTCCGGCGCCCTCTCGGACCAGGCGCTCCCTCGCCGCGGGCCGCTCGTCCGCCGACGCGGCGGCGGAATCGTACAGCGCATCCTCGATCATGGCGCCTCCCCGCCGCCAGTACGCCCGCGGGGAGGCTTTCCGATTGAAGCGTTAGGTGCTCGAAGGCCGCTCGGAGAAAAAATAATTAACGTTGCATGGCTCCTTCCCCGTCGCTATACTTTGACTGAACGCGTTCCGACGGCCGTCCCGCGACGGCGGCGGCAAAGTCAAAAGACAGGGGGGAGGGCGAATGAAGAGCTTGAAGGGCACGAAGACCGAAAAGAATCTCATGGCGGCTTTCGCCGGCGAATCCCAGGCGAGGAACCGCTACACCTACTACGCCTCCAAGGCGCGCGAGGAAGGCTTTTTCCAGATTTCCCTCATCCTTGAGGAGACGGCCAACCAGGAAAAGGAGCACGCCAAGCGCCTGTTCAAGTTCATGGAGGGCGGAGAGACCGAAATCACCGGCGCCTTCCCCTTCGGCACCGTCGGCGCGACCCCGGACAACCTGCTTCACGCCGCCGAAGGCGAAAACTACGAGTGGAAGACCATGTACCCCGGCTTCGCGAAGGTCGCCAGGGAAGAGGGCTTCGACGCGATCGCCGTCGTCTTCGAGGCCATCGCCGTGGCCGAGAAACAGCACGCGAAGCGTTACGAAAAGCTCCGCAAGAACATCCTGGAGGGCAAGGTCTTCAAGGCCGACAAGCCCGCCGTCTGGCGCTGCCTGAACTGCGGCTACCTCTTCGAGGGCGCCGAGGCTCCGAAGGCCTGCCCGGCCTGCGCCCATCCCCAAGCCTATTTCGAGCTCCTCGGAGAAAACTACTAAGAAAAAAGGAGGCCTTCCAATGGCCGGACACATGCAAGTCTACAAGTGCGAGAAATGCGGCAACATCGTCGAGGTGCTCCACGCCGGCGACGGCGACCTCGTCTGCTGCGGCCAGCCCATGAAGCTCTTCGTGGAGAACACGACCGACGCGGCCAAGGAAAAGCACCTCCCCGTCGTCGAGAAGACCGCCGACGGCTACAAGGTGACGGTCGGATCGGTCCCGCACCCGATGGAGGCCGAGCACTACATCGAGTGGATCGAACTGATCGCCGACGGCGAGGTCCACCGGAAGCAGCTCAAGCCCGGCGACAAGCCCGAGGCGCTGTTCTGCGTGAAGGCCGCCAAGGTCGCGGCCCGGGAATACTGCAACAAGCACGGCCTCTGGAAGGCCTAGCGAGTCGGGACGATGGCCCAGGCCGGCGCGGGGCCACCGGCGCCGGCCTGCGCTTCGAAGATAAGGAGATGACATGAAGAAGTACGTTTGCGACGTCTGCGGCTACATCTACGATCCGGCCGTCGGCGATCCCGACACCAACGTGAAGCCGGGCACCGCCTTCGAGGCCCTTCCCGCCGACTGGGTCTGCCCCATGTGCGGCGCCGGCAAGGACAGTTTTTCGCCGGCCTGATCCGCCCATCGCGCGTCGCCGCTCCCCGGCGCCGCCGACTTGCGCGCAGGACCCCGCGAGGGGTAGACTTCACGCCGCGGGCACCGGTCCCGCGGCATTTTTTTTCGCCGTCCCGGACGAGGGGCGCGCACGGAGACAGTCATGATTTCCCGCGAGGACTTCCTTTTCACCATCGGCTACGACGGCCTCCAGGCGGTCGTCGACGGCAAGGCCAAGCGCCAGTACGGTTCGCTCACCACGATGCAGCTCGCGGAGGCGGGCCTCTACCGCGCGGCCTTTTCCTCCGCCCTCTATTCCGGCGACGCGGCGGAGATGAAGGCCTTCATCTCCTTCTTCAACGCCAAGGCCGGCACCGCCTATGCGACCGCGGATGAACTCATGCGGCTCTTCGGCGTCAGCCGCGAAGAGGTCAAGAAGGTGCTCATCCTGTAGGGGCCCTCGGCTCCGTCAAGGCAAAGGCCGCCGCCGTCCCCTCGCGGGAACGACGGCGGCCTTCCGTTTTTGGCGGGAAGCGGGATGCGACAGCGGGATCCCGGCGGGATCAGCCGCGGTCCATGGCCTCCACGATGGTGCATTTGAGGTAGCGCGACTCCCCGTACCCGGTCACGATCGGGTGGTCGAGGTCCTGGGTCCGCTCCTCGACGAGGCGGAGGCGGCGGCCGGCGTCGCGCGCCGCCTCTTCGAGCATGGACTGGAAGCGCTCGGGGCCGAACCAATGGGAGCAGGAGCAGGTGACGAGGATGCCGCCCGGCTCGAGGAGCTTGAGGGCGCGGAGGTTCAGGTCCTTGTAGCCGCGATGGGCGCCCTCGACGGCGGCGCGGTTCTTGGCGAAGGCCGGCGGGTCGAGGACGATGAGGCCGAAACGCTCCTTGGAGCGCTCGAGGCCGCGGAGGAAGTCGAAGGCGTTCGCCTCCTCGGCCTTCACGCGCCCGGAGAGGCCGTTCCTGGCGGCGTTCGCGAGGACGGCGGCGACCGCGTCCGCGGAGGCGTCCACGGCGAGGACGGACTCGGCGCCGGCGGCCGCGGCGGCCAGGCCGAAGCCGCCCGCGTTGCAGAAGGCGTCGAGGACGCGCTTGCCCTTGGCGAAGCGGGCGGCGGCGGCGCGGTTGGAGCGCTGGTCCAGGAACCAGCCGGTCTTTTGCCCTCCCGCGAGGTCGGCGGCGAAGGAAAGGCCGTTCTCCGCGATGACGATGCGTTCGGGGACGGCGCCGGACGCCAGGCCTGAGACGGGCGGCAGGCCCTCGTACTTGCGCACGGGCGCGTCGCTCCGCTCAAAGACGCCGTCGTTCGGGATGACCTTGGCGAGGGCGGCGAGGATCTCGGCCTTGCGGGTCTCGACGCCGAGGGCCAGGAACTGCGCCGAGAGCCAGCGGCCCTTGGCGCCGGCCGATCCGGCCGATCCGGCAGATCCGGCCGATCCGGTGCCCGGGACGCCGGACGCCGATTCGGCGAGGCCGACGAAGGAGTCGACGATGAGACCGGGCACGCCGTCGGCCTCGCCGAAGACGAGGCGGAGGCTCTGGGTTTCCGGATCGAAGAAACGGCGGCGCCAGGCCAGGGCGCGGCCGAAAGCCTCGACGAAGAAGGCCTCGTCCGCGGGGCGGGCCTGGCGGGAATAGATGCGGCCGCGGATCTTGGAGGCCGGATTCCAGAAGGCCGAGCCCACCGGCTGGAGCCGGGCGTCGTAGATGTCCACGTCGCCGCCGGCGGCGGGCTCGCCCTCGACGCGGGCGATCTCGTTGTCGTAGACCCAGGGATGCCCCGCGCGGAGGCGAAGGTCTTCTTTCGGCTTCAGTACGATGCGGGCTCTGTCCATGGGGCAAGCATACGCGGTCGCCGCCGTCCTGAACAAGGCCCGAGGGCGCGGCGGCCGCGCCGCCGGGCGGAGGCCGGGCGGCGCGTGGACCTGAGTGGGCGCGGCGCCCGCGCCGCCGGGCGGGCGTTGGCGACGATTGCGCTGAAAGCGGCGGCGCGGCGCACTATACTTGTCGGTATTCGCCTTAGAGGAGGCCTCATGATGGCTCGTTCCCCCGCGGTCGGAAAGCGAAAATCCGCGCGACTGGCTTCTTTCGCCCCGGCCCCCGCGGCCTTGGTCCTGCTCTTCCTCGCGGCGCTCGCCGTCTCGTCCTGCGCGGCGCCCCGGTCGGCCGCGGGCCCGGAACCCCTGCCGCCCCCTGCGCCCCTTTCCCCGTCGGCGACGAGCGGCGGCGCCAAGCCCGCCGAGGGCGAGATCGCGGCAGCGACCGCGCCGAAGCCCACCGACAAGGACCGCCTGGCCGCGGACGAGAAAAAGGCCGCGGAGCTTCGCGGCGCTACCCGCGAAGAGGCCGCCAAGTCGGCCTTCGATTCCGGCGCCCCCGCGGCTCCGGCCCCCGAAATGGCCCTTGGCCGCGGTTCCGGCGCTTCCGCGCCGGCGGGCGCCGCGACTTCGAGCTCGGGTCCCCGCGCCGCGCCGAGCCAGTCGGGCCTCAAGGCGGGCTTCTCCGACGACAACGAGCAGTACGGGCTTTTCGTCAAGTTCCTCGACCAATGGAAGGAGACGCCGCACAAGGAGCTCGACGTCCGCGAGCGTCTCGTCCTCAAGATCCTGGACGCCAAGGACCGGCCCGTGGCCAACGCGGAGGTTCTCGTCAAGGTCGGCGCCAAGACGGTGGCCAAGGGCAAGAGCTACTCGGACGGCAGCTTCTCGATCTACCCGCGGGACTACGCCGGCGCGGCGGACGCCGCGGCCTATCGCGTCGAGGTCGCTTCGCCCGCCGGCAAGGCGACCCTCGACCTGGCCCGCGGGGGCCCGCGTTCCGCGACGGCGAAGCTCGCCGCCGAACGGAAGATCGCCGCGCCCCTTCCCGTCGACGTGCTCTTCATCATGGACACGACAGGCTCGATGGGCGAGGAGATCGAGCGCCTGCGCGCGACGATCGAGATCATCCACACGAACCTCTCCGCGCTCAAGCCCAAACCCGCGATCCGCTTCGGCCTCGTGCTCTACAAGGACCGCGAGGACGAGTACGTCACCGAGGTTCATCCCTTCACCGCCAACCTCGAGGCTTTCCAGAAGGTCCTGGACGGCGTGACGGCCGGCGGCGGCGGCGACACGCCCGAGGACCTGCAGGCGGCCCTGGACGACGCGGTGCGCGGCATGACCTGGAACAAGGACGGTCTCCGCCTGGCCTTTGCCGTCACCGACGCGCCGGCCCAGCTCTATCCCGACCAAACCTACGACTACGCCGCGGCCGCCCGCGAGGCCAAGGAGAAGGGCATCAAGCTCTACACGATCGGCACCGGCGGCCTGGACCTGGAGGGCGAGTACGTCCTCCGCCAGCTTTCGCAGTACACCCAAGGGAAGTACATCTTCCTCACCTACGGCGAGGGCGGCGAGAGCGAGGGCGGCAAGGAAGGCTCGGTCTCCCACCACACGGGCACGAACTTCACCACGGACAAGCTCGAGGCCGTCGTCATCCGTTTCGTGAAGGAGGAGCTCTCGCGCTTCTCGGACAAGCCCCTCGCCTACGACGAATCCTTCTACGAGGCGAACAAGATCGCCGACGAGAGCCGCGAGGACACCCTCGGCAAGCTCTTCGCCGAGGCTTTGCAAAACCTGGCCGACTATTCGACCTTCCGCATGGGGCCGGAGACCAGGCTGGCCGTCATGCCGATCGCGCCGCCCGAAGGCGCCGCAGCCGATCCGGCAGCCGCGTCGGCGGCGACGGGCCTCGCTGCCAACGCGGAATACTTCGGCGCCCAGCTGGCGCAGGCGGCGACGGTCGCCAAGCTCTGGACCGTCGTGGAACGGAAGGACCTGCAGAAGATCCTGAAGGAGCTCGAGCTCCAGCTCTCGGGCCTGGCCGACGAGGAGTCGGCGGCCAAGGTCGGCAAGCTTCTCGGCGCCGAGGTTCTGGTTTCCGGTTCGGTGTATCGGAAGGACGACCGTTACGAGCTCTTCCTGAAGCTGGTCCGCGTCGAGACCGCGGAGGTCCTGGCCGCCACCAAGGCGCGGATCGACGCGAAGCTGGGGCTCTAGCCAGAGGCCCAGCTCGGGGCGGCGAGGGGCGCCGCGGAGGGCGGGGAGGCGTTTCCTCCCCGCCCCGGCGTGGCGCCGCGCCGCCGATCCCGCCTCAGGGCTTCTTGCCGCCGCGGGAGAGGAAGGCTTCGCGTTGCTTGAGCATCTTGCCGGCCTGGCGGAGCCAGGCGATTTCGCGGTCCAGGCGCTCGCGGCCTTCTTCGAAGCGCTTGAAGAAGTCGCGGAGGGTGAAGCCCTTCCGCAACTCCTCCGCGAGCGCCGCCTCGTCAGCGGCGAGGGCCTCCTCGAGCTCCGCGACGGCGGCGTTCATCCGCTCCAGCTTGCCGAGGATGGCCGCGCTCTGCCGGAGGAGGGGGGCCACTTCGCGAATGTCCCGTTCGATCTGGGCGAGGTCGGGTCGTTGCGGGGGGCGCGGCGGGGTTCCGGCGCCCGGCAGGGTTCCCGGGGCGACTCCCGGCTTGACGCCTTGCGCGACGCCCGGCTTGGCTCCCGGCTTGGC
>DAINBW010000155.1:0-6531 GCA_036732745.1 Spirochaetales bacterium
CGCCGGTGCGCGTCCTCTTCGCCGGCAGCCCGGAGATAGCCTTGCCCCGCCTGGAGGCCCTCGCCGCCGCGGGCCTCGTCGCGGGCGTCCTCACGAATCCCGACGCCCAGCGGGGCAGGGGGCTCGGCGCCGCGCCGACGCCCGTCGCCCTGGCCGCGGAGCGCCTCGGCCTTCCGGTCCTGAAGCCCGAGCGCCTCGGCGCGGAGGCCCGCGAGGCCGCCGCCGCCCTCAAGGCCGAGCTCCTCGTGTCCTTCGCCTACGGCCGCATCTTCGGCCCCAAGTTCCTGGCCCTCTTCCCCCGGGGCGGGCTCAACGTGCATCCGAGCCTCCTCCCCAAGTACCGCGGTTGCGCCCCGATTCCCGCCGCCATCCTCCACCGCGACGCGGAGACCGGCGTGGCGGTGCAGCGCCTGGCCCTCGCGATGGACGAAGGCGAGCTCCTGGCCGTCGAGCGCCTGCCGCTCTCCGGCCGGGAGACGACGGAGAGCCTCTCCGCGACGGCGGCCAAGGTCGGCGCGGAGCTCCTGCTCCGGGTCGTGCGCGAGCTCGAGGCGGGACGGGAGTCCGGGCGGCCCCAGGAAGGGGAGGCGAGCTACTGCAGCCTCCTCGCCAAGGAGGACGGCCTCCTCCGCTGGGAGGAGGGCGCCCTGGACCTCGACGCGCGCGTGCGCGCCTTTCACCCCTGGCCGGGCGCCTTCACCTGGCTGAAGGGCCAGCGGCTCACGATCCTGGAGAGCGAGGCCTTTCCGGGCGAGGTCTGGGCCGGTCCGCCGCCGCCGCCCGCCGGGGGTCAGACCCCCGCCCCCGCCGCGGGCGCCGCGCCGCGGCCCGGCACCCTCCTCGGCCTAGACAAGGCGAGAGGTCTGATGGTACAAACAGGAGACGGCCTCCTTGCCCTACGGCGCCTCCAGCTCCAGCATAAAAAGGCCCTCCCGTACCGGGAGTTCGCGAACGGGATTCGCGATATAGCCGGCGCCGAACTCGGTATCCCGGCCGAAGAGGAAACTGGATTACGCCCATGAAGTTCAAGTTCACGCTCCCGAAACTGCCCAAGCCCTCCGACATCAAGCTCCCCATCGACCTTTCCAAGCTCGAGAGCATCGACCGCGAGCATTACCGGATCGCCGTCTGGGCGGTCGCCGCGGTGGTCGTCCTCATGGTCGTCGCCGGCCTCTCCGCCTTCTTCCTCTCCCTCCGCGGCGCGGAGGAGACGATGGTCCCGGACGTCCGGGGCATGGAGCTCGCCTCCGCCCTCGTGAAGCTCCAGGACAAGGAGCTCTACCCGCGCATCTCCCTGCGCTACACCGACGATCCCAAGGACCGCGGCCGCATCGTGGAGCAGAAGCCGCCCTCCGGCGCCATCGTCAAGGCCGGACGCCGCATCAGCCTGGCCGTGAGCCGCGGCCCCGTCGTGGACCGCATCGAGAACTACGTCGGCCAGGACCTGAACGAGGTGAAGATCCACCTCCAGACCCTCTTCGCCTCCTCCCGGCCCCTCGTCACGATCAAGGAACCGCCGGTCTACGTCTTCGACAAGGCGCCCGCGGGCACCGTGCTCGAGCAGAAGCCCCTGCCCGACGCCGAGCTCTCCGGCCCCGTGGCCCTGGAGCTCGTCGTGAGCCGCGGCCCGGAAAAGGCCAAGCTCCTCGTGCCGGACATGAAGGGCCTCTCCTTCGCGGACGCCCTCCTCCAGGTGGAGAAGGCCAACGTCCCGACGGACTTCTCCCTCCGCAAGGCCGACGGCCGCGAAAAGGCCGGCGTCGTCGCGAGCCAGACCCCCGCGGCGGGCAGCCTCCTGCCGGCCAACAGCCACCTCGGCGTGACCCTGACCCTGCCCGCCCCCGAAAAGGGCATGGTCGCCGGCCTCTTCGAGCGCGAGCTGCCCGAGTATCCCTATCCCCTGCGCGTCCTCGTCGAGGCCCAGAAGCCGACGGGCGAGCGCGTGCCCCTCCTCCGCGTCAACCATCCGGGCGGGAAGTTCTCCGTCCCCTACTTCCTTCCCGAGAATTCCGTGCTGGTCCTGACGGTCCTCGAACGCGAGGTCGCCCGGACCGAGGTCAGGGCGCCGTGAGCGCGCGGCCGATCCCGCGCAAGGCCGGCCTCTCCGCCGCGGAGAAGCCGGGCGTGGTCGGCCGTCCCGCCGGGATGCCGGCCAAGGCCGGCGCGATCGGCGGGCGCAAGCCCGGCTCCCGCCGCCCGAACGCGAGCCTGCCGCCCGCGGAAGCCCTGCCCGAGCCCCCCAGCCGCGCCCCCGAGAAGAAGCCCCGGCCGCGCGGCCGCGGCGGCGAGGAGCGCGAGCGCCTGGTCGAGGCGATCTTCTTCCACCTCTACGACATCGGCCTCAGCGTGGACCTGAAGAAGGTCGCCGCCATCATCCCGGCCCACGACGACTTCGACTTCGTGAAGCGCCGCGACACGCCGGCCTCCCTCCAGCTGCCCCGCCCCCTCGTCCTCAAGCTGGACGAGGGCGAGTGCCTGGACGCGGGCGACTTCGAGTGCGTCTCCGTCCAGGGCAAGGTCTACGACGACGCGGCGATCACCGTGATGGTCCGCGTCAAGATCCGCGTCAAGATCCGCGAGCTCCACACCATCCGCCAGCGCACGATCAACACGGGCGGCCGCCGCCTCTCCATCGCGGAGTACGCGGAGGAGAGCTTCGACCGCCTCCTGGAGGCCATCCGGCCCGCCACCGTCGGCATGCCCGCGGGCGGCATGTTCGACCGCGAGACCTACGCGGCCTACTGCCTCATCGACGGCGAGGAGTGGCCCTCCGACCTCATCGAGCGGGAGCGGCACTACCTGGCCGCCCTCCTCTCCGGCGAGGAGCCGGGCGCCCCCCTCCACGAGTCCCAGCTCGCCGCGACCCTCGGCAAGCCCTTCTCCTACCGCAAGTCGGACCTCGCGATCTTCGACATGGACCGCTGCCTCATCGTGGATCCCGACCGCGACTACGAGGACCTCCTCCTCATCATCGAGCACGCGAACTACCAGCTCCTGGAGCTCCGGGCCCTGGACAAGCTCCTGGACCGCCGCCTGGACGAGGCGGAGCGCGATATGCGCGCGATGTACTCCGGCGACCGCCGCAAGCGCCACCGCCTCGGCACCTCCATCCAGGAGAAGTTCGCCAACATCCAGTCCCTGCGCTTCGACGCGCTCTTCATCCTCGAGAACCTGGAGAACTCCTCCAAGATCATCGGCGACTACTACCTCGGCCAGATCTACGACCGCCTCTGCGGGATCTTCAACACCGAGGGCTGGAAGTGGAGCGTCGAGCGGCGCCTCGACACCCTCGAGTCGATCTACGACATGGTCAAGACCGACCTCAACGACAAGAAGATCCTCGTCCTCGAGATCGTCTTCATCGTCGTCTGCATCGTCTTCCCCCTCATCCAGATCCTCCAGGTGATGCTCCTCAGCTAGCCGCGCCGGCGCCGCAGGCCGCGCGGCCGGCCGCGCCGCCGGCCGCGCCCCGGCCTTGTCCTTGCGCCCCGGGGCGCCGGGCGTGTATGCTCTTCCTACGATGGCGGAGCGAGACAACCTCAAGGCCGGCGAACGCCGGACGGCAACTATCCTCTTTTCGGACATGAAGGGCTTCACCTCGCTCTCCGAGCGGATGGACCCGGAGGAGATGGACGCCCTGATGACCCGGATCTTCGGGCTCTTCGAGTCCATCATCCGGAACCACGGCGGCATCGTGGAAAAGTACATCGGCGACGCCCTGGTCGCCGTCTTCGGCGTGCCCGAGCTCCACGAGGACGATCCCTCCCGCGCCGTCCACGCGGCCCTCGAGTTCCTCCAGAGCGTCAAGGAGACGAACGCCTGCCTGGTCGACCCCGCGCTCTGCGTCTCCTTCCGCACGGGCATCCACACGGGCCTCGTCACGACGGGGCGCCGCGGCGACTTCGACGTGGTGACCGGGCACGCGATGAGCGTGGCCCAGCGCCTCGAGTCCGCCGCCCCCGCCGACGCCATCCTCGTCTCCGAGGCGGCCAAGGAAAAGTGCGAGGACGACTTCGAGTTCGGGCCGGTCCAGGAGGTCGAGGCGAAGGGCAAGACCGAGCCCGTGCGGGCCTACCGCGTCCTGGGCGAGGCGACGGCGCGCCTGCGCGACCGCGGCCCCTTCATCGGCCGCCGGGATTCGCTGGACGAGCTCCTCAAGGCCTACATCCGCAACCGCTACGACGAGGTCTCCGGCTTCTACGTCCTCGGCGAGGCCGGCATCGGCAAGACCCGCCTCGTGCAGGCCCTGGTGGAGAAGATCAAGCTCTTCCCCGACTTCAAGACGCCGATCCTGGCCGCGCGCGCCCAGAAGTACCGGCCCGGCAGCTTCGCCATCATCGTGGACATCCTCCTCGGCTACCTGGGCCTGGAGCCCGGGGCGCGGCCGGAGGAGGCGCGCGCCGCCCTCCTCAAGCTGCCCGGCGCGAGCCGGGACGCGGCGGAGCGCTTCGGCGCGCTGCTCTCCGCTGCGGAGCCGGACACGCCGGACCCGAACGCGATCGCGGCCCTCTACTCGATCCTCGGCGCCCTCCTGGAGCGGCACTCCGGCGACCTCTTCCCCATCCTCGTCGTCATCGACAACGCCTCCTTCATGGACCGCCTGTCGCGCGAGTTCTTCCAGTACCTCTTCAAGAAGGGCAGCATCAAGCCCTTCTTCATCCTCACCGGCCGCGAGTTTCCGCCCGAGCTCCGCAAGGCCTTCCAGGGCCTCAAGGTGATGAAGCTCGGCCCCCTCGGGCCGGACGAGTCGGAGGCCCTCGTCAAGGCGCACTGGCCGGACGCGGGCGACGAGGCGGTCCGCCGCATCCTGGAGGCCAGCCTCGGGAACCCGCTCTTCCTCCGCGAGTACGCGGCCTACGCGCGCAAGCACCGCGACGTCTCGAGCCTGCCCGCCACCGTGCAGAACATCTTCCTGGCCAGCCTGGAGCGCTATCCCGCGGCCTGGCAGGGCCTGGCCAAGAAGCTCTCCGTCTTCGTGCACTCCTTCAAGGAGGAGGACGCGCGGCGCCTGGAGGCGGCGACGGAGGGCGACCCCGCGATCGTCGCGCCGGCCCTGGAGGCCTTCATGCAGGACGGCCTCCTGGCGCGGCAGAAGGAGCACTTCACCTTCCGCGTGGACGTCTTCAAGAAGGCGCTCTACGCCTCCCTCCTCAACCACAACAAGCGCATCCTCCACGCCCTCGTGGCCGACATCCTCCTGGCGCAGGAGCGACCGCACCGCATCCGGCTCATCTACCACCTCGTGCGCTCGGAGCGCTACGCGGAGGCGGTGAAGGCGATGCAGGAGGACCCGAACCGCAACTACAGCTACGAGTACCTGCCCTACATCGACCTGCTCTACCGCCGCCTCCGGAAGGACGAGAAGTCCGGCGTCCGCCTCCTCATCACCAAGGCGGCGCTGCTCTTCAACGGCGGCAAGATCGAGGAGTCCGAGGCCGTCCTCAAGCGCATAATGCGCATCGCGATCGCGCGCAAGGACGACAACCTGATGGGCTACGCCTACCACCAGATCTGCGCCTACAACGCGATGACCTACTCCTTCCAGAAGGCCGTCTTCACGGGCCAGAAGGCCCTGTACTACTACCGCCGCTCCGACATGCACGCCCGCTCGGTCCAGAACATCCTGCGCACGATGGCGATGGCCCAGGTCCAGCGCGGCGACATCGAGGAGGCGCGGCGCCTCGTGGCGCAGTGCGAGTCCGTGCCCGGCGGCGACGCCATCGACGCGGCGGAGGCGCGCGCGGAGTTCCACCTCCTCTCCGGCGACTACGGCAAGGCCCTCGCGATAGCCGACCGCAGCCTGGCCTCCATGCCGGAGGACCGGACCGCCTCGCTCTTCTTCGCCTACGACCTCAAGATCAAGATCCTCTGGCAGCGCTGCGACTTTCAGGGCATCCGCGAGGCCGCGCGCCGCCTCCTGGCGCTCGGGCCCCTCTCCGAGTCCGCGCTCTCCCAGGCGAACGCGATGCTCGGCCTCTCCTCGCTCTACTACGGCGAGCGCGACGCCTCCGCCGACCGCTTCGTCCAGGCGGAGTTCTACGCGGGGCAGGTCCGCAACGACTTCGAGCGGTTGGACGCGCTGCGCACCCTGGCCCTCTGCCGCTACCTGGCGGGCGAGCTCAAGAAGGCGGAGGAGACCGCGCTGGAGGCGCTGACCATCGGCCTCCGGCACTCCTGCTACTGGCCGACCTTCACCCTCCTCACCCTCCTCGTGGAGAGCTCCATGGAGCGCGGCCGCGAGGAGCGCGCGCGCTTCTTCCTGACGGAGGCCTCCTACCTCTTCACGGCGGGACTCCTCCTGCCCTCCAAGGACCTCGTGATCTATTACTACTACGCCGCCAAGCTTTTCGCCCCCAAGGACGCCGAGCGCCACCTCGCGGTGGCCTTCCGCCTCTTCGAGGAGGAGAAGGCGCGCATCGGCGATCCCGACCTCGTCGCCAACTTCCTCTCGATCCGCTCCTATGGGCGCATCCAGAAGGAGTGCGAGGGCCTGCCCGCCGGACCCGCCGCCCTCCTTTCTCCCGAGCGGCC
>DAINBW010000156.1:0-5952 GCA_036732745.1 Spirochaetales bacterium
CGCGTTCCGGTATCCCTCCCTCATCGTTCCCTCACCGCGCCTCGCCGAAGAGGCTCGTTATGCGGGTCCGCAGGGACAGCACGGTAACCTTGTTCGCGAGGAGCATGAAACCCAAGGTGGCGGCGCCGAAGGCGAAGAATCCGTGCTGCGGCGACTCGAGGAAGCGCATGAAGGCCGGCGGGAAGGCGCGGATGTCCAGGGCGGCGGCGTACTCCTCGAGGGAGATCAGGCCCTTGGCGAGCTTGCCGGCGAGGCCGAGGCGGTGGTCGAGATAGAAGTAGAAAAAGACGAAGACGAGGACGGCGCCCAGGGCGAGGAGGGTCTCGGCGAAGCGCTTGATCCAGCGGTTCCGCGGCGCGAGGGCCAGGGCCTGGAAGAGGCCCACGTAGAGGGCCGCCGCCCAGAGGAAAGCGTTGGCCATCTCGAAGGGATCGAAGCTGCCGGCCAGGACGCGCACCAGCGCGTAGCCGCCGGGCGTGATGAAGGAGAAGAGGAAGCGCAGGACGGGGCGGTGGCCCTGCCCGACGAGGAGGAGGATCTGGATGAGGAGGAAGCCCGTTACTATGAGAAGAGCCGGCGCGCCGAGGGAATCGGCGGAAGGCGTGAGGAAAAGCATGAGGATGAAGAAGACGACGAACTGGCTCGAGTAGAGGAAGAACTCTTCGAAAAAGCGCTTCACCATGAAACGCATGGGGCCTCCTGCGGCTCGGTCATCGGCCCATAATATACCGCTTGCGCCGCCCTGCAAAGCCGTCGCTCCGGCGGGAACGATTTCATGAATAATCGCCCTTGACGGACGTTGACTCGAGGTTACAATAGTGGCCATCCCTTCATAAAAGCCATCAAGGAGGCAACATGAAGAAGCTTACCAAGGTCGCGGCGCTCCTGATCGCCCTGACCCTCTTCTTCGCCGGCGCGGACGCGTTCGCCCAGGCGAAGGCCAAGTTCCACATCGGCATCATGACCGGTACCGTTTCCCAGTCCGAGGACGATCTCCGCGGCGCGGAGCGGCTCATCTCCATGTACGGCGACGCGAAGTCCGGCGGCATGATCCAGCACATCACCTACCCGAACGACTTCATGGCCCAGCAGGAGACCGTCATCTCCCAGATCGTCTCCCTGGCCGACGATCCCCTCATGAAGGCGATCATCGTCAACGAGGCGATCCCCGGCACCTCCGAGGCCTACAAGCGCGTCCGCGCCAAGCGCCCCGACATCCTCCTCCTCGCCGGCGAGCCCCACGAGGATCCGCTCGTCATCCAGAGCGCCGCCGACCTCGCCGTCAGCGCCGACTGGATCTCCCGCGGCTACACGATCATCTGGGCCGCCAAGCAGCTCGGCGCCAAGACCTTCGTGCACATCTCCTTCCCCCGCCACATGAGCTACGAGACCCTCGGCCTCCGCCGCAACATCATGGAAGTCGCGTGCAAGGACCTCGGCCTCAAGTTCGCCTTCGAGACCGCTCCCGACCCGACCACCGACGTCGGCGTCGCCGGCGCCCAGCAGTTCATCCTCGAGAAGGTTCCGCAGTGGGTCGAGAAGTACGGCAAGGACACCGCCTTCTTCTGCACCAACAACGCCCACACCGATCCCCTCCTCAAGCAGGTCGCCAAGTACGGCGCCATCTTCGTCGAGCCCGATCTTCCCTCTCCCCTCATGGGCTTCCCCGGCGCCTTCGGCGTCGACCTCACCAAGGAGAAGGGCGACTGGCCGGCCATCATGAAGAAGGTCGAGGCCGCGGTCGTGGCCGCCGGCGGCAAGGGCCGCATGGGCACCTGGGCCTACTCCATCAGCTACACCAACAGCGCCGGCCTTGGCGAGTTCGCGAAGAACGTCATCGAGGGCAAGGCGAAGAAGGACAGCATGAAGGACCTCTTCGCGGCCTACGGCAAGTTCACCCCCGGCGCCAAGTGGAACGGCGCGCCCGCGATCGACAACGCCACCGGCGTCCGCGCGAAGAACCAGTTCCTCATCTACCAGGACACCTACATCTTCGGCAAGGGCTACCTCCCGACGACCTCCCAGAAGGTCCCGGAGAAGTACTACCAGGTCAAGTTCTCCAAGTAAGTCGCGACGACCTACGAGGGGAGGCCTTAGGGCCTCCCCATTTCTCAACCGCGCCCCCGGGCCCAGCGCCGAGCGGGGCGCGCGCACGCAGAGGTTCCAATGGGACAGGAAAGTCCGCTTCTCTCCCTCGAGCACGTCTCGAAGGAGTTCTATGGCAATCGCGTCCTCCACGACGTCTGCTTCGAGCTTAGGAAGGGCGAGATTCTCGGCCTCGTGGGCGAGAACGGCGCCGGCAAGACGACGCTCATGCGCATCCTCTTCGGGATGCCGGTGATCGCGGAGACGGGCGGATTCGGCGGTCGCGTCTGCATCGACGGGCAGGAAATGAAATTCCAGAGCCCCTTCGACGCCCTGGACGCCGGCATCGGCATGGTGCACCAGGAATTCAGCCTGATTCCCGGCTTCACGACGACGGAGAACATCGTCCTGAACCGCGAGTCGATGAAGGCGAACGTCCTCAAGTACGTCTTCGGCGAACGCATGAGCGTCCTCGACCGTCCCGAGATGCGGCGGCGGGCCGAGCGCGCCATCGCCAAGCTCGACGTCAAGCTCGACCCGGACATGCTCGTTTCCGAGATGCCCGTCGGCCACAAGCAGTTCACCGAGATCGCCCGAGAGATCAACCGGGAGAAGACCCGGATCCTCGTCCTCGACGAGCCCACCGCCGTCCTCACGGAAAGCGAGGCCGAGATCCTCCTCGCCTCCCTGCGCAAGCTCGCGGCCCAGGGCATCGCGATCATCTTCATTTCGCACCGCCTCCACGAGGTCGTGTCCGTGGCCGACCGCGTGGTCGTCCTCCGGGACGGCGGCGTCGTGAAGGACACGCCGGTGACCGGCGTCACGGTGCGAGACATCGCCTCCTGGATGGTCGGCCGCGACATCGCCACCGGCCGCACCGAGGCCGTCGTCGACCGTTCCGCCTCCCCGGAGCTACTCCGGGTAGAGGGGCTCTGGGTCGACATGCCCGGCGAGCGCGTCCGCAGCGTCAACCTCTCCGTCCGCGAAGGAGAGATCTTCGGCATCGGCGGCCTCGCCGGCCAGGGCAAGCTCGGCATCCCGAACGGCATCATGGGACTCCACCACGCGGCGGGCAAGGTCATCGTCGCCGGGAAGGAAGTGCCGCTCAACGATCCCCGCGCGGCCCTCCTCGAGGGCATGGCCTTCGTCTCCGAGGACCGGCGCGGCGTCGGCCTCCTCCTCGACGAGAGCCTGGACTGGAACATCGCCTTCACCGCGATGCAGATCCAGGACCGCTATCTCCGGAAGGCCCTCGGCGGCCTCTTCCGCGTGCGCGACGAGAAGGCGATGCGCGAACTCGCCGAGGAGTACATCAAGCTCCTCGAGATCAAGTGCACGAGCCACCGCCAGGCGGCCAAGGAGCTCTCCGGCGGCAACCAGCAGAAGATCTGCCTGGCCAAGGCCTTCGCGGTCCGCCCGCGGCTCCTCTTCGTCTCCGAGCCCACGCGCGGCATCGACGTGGGCGCCAAGAAGCTCGTCCTCGACACGCTGCACCGCTACAACCGCGAGTACGGCACGACGATCGTCATGGTCTCGTCCGAACTCGAGGAGCTCAGGTCCATCTGCGACCGCGTAGCCATCGTCGACGAGGGCCGCATAGCCGGCATCCTCCCCCCGACCGCCGAGCTCGCCGAGTTCGGTTTCCTCATGTCCGGCGAGGCGGCCGCGGAAGCCCATGGCGACAAGAAGGAGGCCGCGCGTGCCTGACCTCAAGAAATTCATCACCGACTTCGGCTGGCCGCGGATCATCATTTTCCTCTTCCTTGTCTTCCTCTTCATCGCCGCGCCCTTCGTCAACGTCCGGATCGACGCCTCGATCGCCGACGTGCTCAACCGCTTCGGCCAGTCGGCCGTCCTCGTCCTGGCCCTCGTGCCGATGGTCCAGGCCGGCTGCGGCCTCAACTTCGGCCTGCCCCTGGGCATCATCGGCGGCCTCATCGGCGCCACGATGTCCATGCAGTTCGGCCTCGTCGGCTTCGCGGGCTTCTTCGGCGCCATCGCCCTCGCCGCTCCCTTCGCCCTCGCCTTCGGCTGGGGCTACGGACGGCTCCTCAACAAGGTCAAGGGCGAGGAGATGACGATCGCCATGTACGTCGGCTTCGCCAGCGTCATGCTCATGAGCATCATGTGGCTGATCCTGCCCTACAACAGCCCGAAGATGGTCTGGGGCTACGCCGGCAAGGGCCTCCGGACGACGATCTCCGTCGAGGGCTACTGGTCCAAGATCCTGAACGACTTCCTGGCCGTCCGGATCGGCAAGTTCTTCATCTTCCCGACGGGCCTCATCCTCTTCGTCTGCTTCTGCGCCTTCCTGATGTGGCTCTTCCTCAGGACCAAGACCGGCACCGCGATGACCGCCGTCGGCTCCAATCCCGACTACGCCCGCGCCTCGGGCATCAGCGTGGACAAGATGCGGACGATCTCCGTCATGCTCTCCACCCTCCTCGGCGCCGTGGGCATCATCGTCTACGAGCAGAGCTTCGGCTTCATCCAGCTCTACGACTCGCCCCTCTTCATGGGCTTCCCCGCGGTCGCGGCCCTCCTCATCGGCGGCGCCTCGGTGAACAAGGCGAGCATGGTGAACGTCCTCGTCGGAACCATCCTTTTCCAGGGCCTGCTCACGATGACGCCCTCCGTCATCAACAGCCTGCTCCAGAACGACATGTCGGAGGTCATCCGCATCATGGTGTCCAACGGCATCATCCTCTACGCGCTGACGCGGAAGACGAAGGTGACCAAATGAGCGGAAAGCGCAGCATCGGCCGTTTCCTCCGGGACAACGCGGTCGTCCTCATCTTCCTGGCGATCACGGTCGCGGCGATCAAGCCCTCGGGCTATTCCCTCACCTACATCGGCCAGGAGATCATCACGCGCCTCGGGCGCAACTCCTTCCTCGTCCTCGCCCTCCTCCTGCCGATCTTCGCGGGCATGGGCCTCAATTTCGGCATGACCCTCGGCGCGATGGCGGGCCAGATCGGCCTCATCTTCGCGGTCGACTGGGGCGTCGCCGGATGGCGCGGCCTCGTCTTCGCCGTCCTCATCGGCGTGCCGATCTCCGTCTTCCTGGGTTGGGTCTGCGGCAAGGTGATGAACAAGGCCAAGGGCCGCGAGATGGTCACGGGCTACATCCTCGCCTTCTTCATGGACGGCGTGTACCAGTTCTTCGTGCTCTACATGCTCGGCCAGGCCATCCCCATCCGCTCGAGCTCCATCCTCCTCTCGCGCGGCTACGGCATCCGCAACACGCTGAACCTCCAGATCGTGCGCCAGTCGCTCGACACGATCGTCCCCCTCAAGATCGGGCCCTTCGTGTTCCCGATCGTGACCTTCCTGGTCATCGCCGCGCTCTGCGTCTTCGTCGTCTGGTTCAAGAAGATCAAGCTCGGCCAGGACATGCGCGCGGTCGGCAACGACATCGTGGTCGCGGACGCGGCGGGCGTGCCCGTCGAGCGGACGCGCATCATCGCGATCATCATCTCCACGGTCCTCGCCTGCGTGGGCCAGGTCATCTTCCTCCAGAACATGGGCACGATGGCCACCTACAGCGCCCACACCCAGACGGGCTTCTTCGCGGTCGCCGCGATCCTCGTCGGCGGCGCCTCGGTCAAGCGCGCCGGCCTCCCGAACGTCTTCATCGGCGTCATCCTCCTCCACGCGCTGTTCGTCGTGTCCCCGATGGCCGGCCAGCGGCTCTTCGGATCGGCGATGATCGGCGAGTACTTCCGGCAGTTCATCGGCTACGGCATCATCGCGCTTTCGCTGGTTCTCTACGCCTGGCGCGCGCGCAAGGAAGCGGCCGCCGCCCGCGCGCAGCAGCGCGAGGGCGAGTCCGCCCCCGTCAACGGAGGTGCCGCATGAGCGCACAGT
>DAINBW010000156.1:5962-6519 GCA_036732745.1 Spirochaetales bacterium
ACCCGGTCCGCCTGGCGGTCCGGGCCGCCCTCCTCCTCGCCTATGTCGCGCTCGGCGCGGCGGTCTTCCTGAGCGGCAGGACCCACACGGTCATCGTGGACTACAAGGGCGCCGAGGACGGTTCCTACCAGGCGGTCGAGCAGGTCTCCGTCACCGTCGGCGAGAACGAGGCCCTCGAGTACATGGGCGGCGACTTCCGCGACAAGGTGACCGTGCGCAGCCAGCGCCACAAGCTCGTCATCGAGCCCTTCTCCGGCGGGGACAAGATCGAGAAGTCCTTCACGATCCCGATCGGGACCGACGTCGTCCTCCTCTCCGTGGCCAAGGCCGCGGCCGGCGTCGAGCCCTTCGTCGAAACCTTCGTGGCCTCCACGGTCCGCGAAAACACCGACGACGCCGGTTCGGGCGAGGCCTTCACCTCTCCCGAATCCACGTCGGCGACCGATCCGGCGACGGCGCCCGCCTCGGACGCCCCGCCGGCCCCTTCCGCGCCCTAGGCGGCGTTTCGCCTCCCCGTCCCTGGACGTCCGGCCCCCGCCGGACGTCCTTTTTTTGCC
>DAINBW010000157.1:0-6510 GCA_036732745.1 Spirochaetales bacterium
CCCGAGGCGGCGCAGGCCAGGCCGACGGTCGCCGTGGAGCTCGCGCCCCGCGGCGAGGGCGGGCGCGTGACCGCCTCCTTCGAGCTCGACCTGCGGGGGCTGCGCCTGGTCGCCGCCCTCGAGGCGGTGGAGAAGCAGATCGACGCGGCGAGCCTCCAGGGTCTGTCCCTGTTTTCGATCATCCACGGCACCGGCGAGGGCATCCTCGGCAAGGGCATCCACGACTACCTCCGCAACCAGCCGGCCGTCGCCGAATACCATTTCGCCAGGCCCGAGGAGGGCGGCTACGGCAAGACCGTCGTGCGCCTCAAGGCGGGCGCGCGCCGCGTCGCCGGGAAGCCCGCGTTAGGCGCGGGGGGCCAGGGGAAAGCGGATCGTGAAGGAGGCGCCCCGCGCGGCGCCGTCGGGCCCAGCCGCGCCGTCAGGGCCCGCGGCGCCGTCGGGGCCGGCCGCGCCGTCGGGCCCCGACGCGCCGCCTCCGTCCTCCTCGACGACGGCCTTGAGCTGGGAAGCGAGGGCGCCCACGAAGACGAAGCCGAGCCCGCCGCAGGCTCCCGAGGGATCGTAGCGGCAGCCCGGGCCCCGGTCCCGGACCGTCAGCCTGCATTCCCCGGCCTCGCCGCGCAGCTCGAGCAGCAGCGGGCCCCGGCCCCCGGCGTAGGCGTGTTCCGCCGCGTTCTCCGCGAGCTCGAAGGCGATGAGGGCCAGGGGCATCGCGCGGTCGATGGGAAGCGTTATCCGATCGAGGTCCAGGATCGGATCGAAGCGGCGGTCGGGCCGCTCCTCCAGGACCACGTAGACGACCGCGCGGAGGTACTCCGCCATGTCGACCCCGTCCAGCCGTCCGGAGGAGGAGAGCTGCTCGTAGGCGAGGGCCAGGGTTTCGATCCGCCCGGCGAGGCTCTCGAGCTGGCCCTCGCGGCAGGCCCCGGCCGCGATCTGGTGCTGCACCATGGATATGAGGAGCTGCAGGTTGTTCTTGACGCGATGGCTGAGCTCGTGGAGAAGCCCGTCCCGTTCCGCCAGCGCGAGCTCGAGCTCCCTCGTCCGCTCGGCCACGAGCCGCGCGAGCTCCGCCTCCTCCCGCTCCCGGCGGCGTTCGAGCTCCCGGACGGCCAGTTGGGCGCGCACCCGCGCCAGGAGCTCCAGCGAGTCCATGGGCTTCGTCACGTAGTCCGCGCCGCCGGCGGCGAAGGCGTTGGCCTTGTCGATGCCGCCGGCCAGGGCCGACAGGAAGATGACCGGGACCTTGGAGGTTTCCGGCAGGGCCTTGAGCCGCCGGCAGGTCGCGTAGCCGTCGAGGCCCGGCATCATCACGTCCAGGAGCACGAGGTCGGGCCTGGCGAGGGCGGCGCGGGCGATCCCGGTTTCGCCGTCCTTGGCCACGAAGAGGCGGTAGCCTTCCGGCTCGAGCACCTCGCGGACGAAATCGATGACGGCGTCGGTGTCGTCTATGAGGAGGATGCCCGTAGGCCTTGTCTCGTCGCTTGCCATGCGGCTCCGCTCCCCCTCGTGACTCAAGTATAGCGGAGCCGCGGCGGGATTCAATGCGCCGGGGGGCCGGAGAACAGGGCGAGGAGGGCCTTGTCGTCGTAGCGGGCCGCGAGGCGGCGCGCCTTGGCCGCGGTCTCCGGGAAGCCCGCCGCGCCGAGCGCCGCGAGGAGCTCCTCCACGGCGGCGAAATCCCCGAGCCGGGCGGCGGACTCAAGGCCCCGGGCCAGGTCCTCGGGCGGGGGCCCTTCGGTCGACGGTTCCGAAAGCCCGGGGGCGATCGGCGGCTCCCGTCCCGGCGCCGCGGTCGCGCCCGCGGGCCCGGGCCCTTCCCGCGCGGCTTCTGCCTCAGCGGCGTCGGCCTCCGCGGCCGCGGCCTCGTCCGCGAGGGGCAGGGGCAGGACGATGGAGAAGGTCGAGCCCTTGCCGAGCTCGCTCCGCACGACGATCTCCCCGCCCATCATCTCGAGGAGCCCCTTCGTCAGCGCCAGGCCCAGTCCCGCGCCTTCCACGTACTCGGCGGGCTCCCTGATCCGCTCAAAGGGCTTGAAGAGATCGCCGACGCGCCCCGCCGGGATGCCGGGGCCCGTGTCCGCGACGGAAAACGCGAAACGGCCCCCCTCGTAGGAGGCCGAGATCCGGACGCCTCCCGTTTTCGTGAACTTGACGGCGTTGCCGGAAAGGTTGAGGAGGATCTGCCTGATCCGGCGCTCGTCGCCCAGCACGGCGGCGGGGAGCTCCCCGTCCGCCTCGGACTCGAAGCCGAGCCGCTTTTCCTCGGCGCGGGGCCGGATCATGTCCTCGATGAAGCGCATCGTCGCCGCGAGCGAGAAGCGCGTCGGCCGGAGCTCGAAGCGCCTCGCCTGGATGCGGCTCACGTCGAGCACGTCGTTGATGATGTCGAGGAGGTGTCGCCCCGCCTGGTTCACGAGTCCCGCCCTTCGCCTCGTCTCCTCGCCTTGCTCCCCGTCGGTCTCCAGGAGCTGCGAGAAGCCGAGGATCGCGTTGAGCGGCGTCCTGAGCTCGTGGCTCATGTTGGCGAGGAATTCGTTCTTGGCGCGGTTGGCCGAGTCGGCGGCCTCCAGGTACAGCGCGACCCGGTCCCGCTCGGCGGCCAGCTCGAGGTTCCGCTTTTCAAGCTCGGCCGTCCTTTCCGCCACCCGGCGCTCGAGCTCGCTGTTGAGGTCCTTGAGCTCCTCGATCTGCGCCATGATGGTGCGGCTCATCCCCCGCAGGAGCTCGGCGAGCGCGTCGAATTCGGCGTAGCGGAGCTTGGCGGGGATTTCAGCCCCGTAGCGTCCCGCCTCGAAGTCGCCGACGAGGGCGGCGATGCCCGCCAGGGGCCGCTTGAGTTCCCGGATCACGATGAAACGGAGGGCGACGAGCATGACGAGGAGGATGGTCGCGCCGGAAAGCCCGATGCCCGTGGTCGTGCGGAGCAGCGCCTGGCTCGACTTGCGGTCGTTGAGTTCGAAGGTCGCGTGGCCGATCGTCCGTTCGAGGAGGCTGATCGGCACCCGCCGCGACTCCGAGCGCGCCCGCGGTCCCGGCGGCGGGGCCCGGTATTCAAAGACGACGCCCCGATCCTCGTCCACGATGATGAGGGAGCTCAGGCTCGAGTCCCGCACCAGGGTCTCGCCGACGGCCTTGATCCCGTCGTCGCTGAACTCCCACAGGGGCTGGGGCAGGATGCCCGCGAGATAGGCGCCGAGGCGGTCGGCCTCGATCGAGAGGTTGCGGCGCGAGCTTTGCTCCGAAATGAGGAAAAAACTGCCGGTGACGAGGGGAATGGCGCAGAGGAGCACGGCGAGGAGGGTGAATCCGATGCGCTTGACGAGGGATCGCGGAGACGCCGCGGCTCGGGCGCCCGCCTCGTCCCGTCTCGGCTCCTTCGCCGCCGCCGCCGCGCTTTCAGGCACGCGCGGGCTCCAATTGGATCATGGGGACAAGGATAGCGGATGCGGCGCTTAAAGCAAGTTTCACCCGGTCCGCCTAGCGCTGCAGGTCCCCCACGTCCTCCCAGACGACGCCTTCCCCCGACGGGACCGCGCGGCGCGAGACGCGTCCCAGGACCGCGTGGAGGAGCTCGGGCCCCAGCCCGGGCCGGAGCACCTTCTCGGTCCGCAACAGGGCGAGGTTTTCGGCGGAAAAGGCCTCGCCCGGCTTGATGGCGCGCAGCGCGTGGATCGAGCGGTTCGTCCGGTAGTAGTTCCCGGCCTCGCTCGGCGCAAGCCGCTTGACGCCGTCGCCGAGGACCGCCTCGACGATCTCGGGGCCGTAACGCTCCGAGAGGGCGGCGACGGTGGCCTGGGCGGGAAGCTCGGCCGCCCGGCGGACGGCCTTGACCATCGCCGCGAAGTCGGCCGGGGGCAGGGCTATCGGGTCGTCGAGGCCGGGATCGCTCCGTGAAAGGCAGATGTGCTTCTCGACACAGGTGGCGCCCGCGGCGACGGCGAGGGAGGGCACCAGGATGGGGTCGGCGGAATGGTCGGAGACGCCGGTCGGGAGGCCGAACACGGCGGAGAGACCGGCCAGGAGGCGGAGGTTGTACTCCTCCGCGGGGGCCGGATAGGCCGTCACGCAGTGGAGGAGGAGGACGGGGCAGGCGAGGCGCTTCAGGGCCCGCTCGATGTCGGCGAGGGTGGAGACGCCGCTCGAGACGAGGACGGGGAGGCCGTAGGAGGCCAGTTCGTCGATGAGGGGCAGGTGGTTGAGTTCGGGGCTCGCGACCTTCATGGCCCGGACGTCGAGCCGGCGGAGGAGGCGGGCGCTCTTGAGGCCGAAGGGCGTGCAGAGGAAGAGGAGGCCCTTGGCTTCGGCCCTCGCCTTGACCGCCGCGTAGAAGTCCGCGTCGAGCTCCAAGGCGCGGAAACGATCGTAGATCGGCACCGGTCCGCCGGGCAGGGGGACGGAGCCCGTGTTCGGGTGGACGATCTCCTCGGCGAAGACGCACTGGAACTTCGCGCAGTCGGCCCCCGCCTCGGCGGCGGCGTCGACGAGGTCGAAGGCCTTGGCGACGTCCCCGCCGTGGGAGGTTCCTATTTCGGCTATCACGAGAGGGCGGCCGGGCGCGAACTCCGAACCGGCGACGCGGAAGTTGTGGTGCATTGCCGCTCCTTATTACGTCTTGCGTAGGCGCAGGCTATAGGGTATCATGAAATCCGGAGAGCGACAAATACGAAGGAGCCCCGCATGAAAGTCCTCTACTGCGACGTCTGCAAGAAGCCGATCGAGAATCCGACGCCCGCGCGGAACTATTTCCACATCGCCGACATCGATATCTGCGAGCCCTGCCACGACGATCTCGACCTGGCCCTGAAGAACACCCTCAGGACCAAGAAGCCCTTTGATTATTCCTGGCACGACGAGCTGACGATGAAGATCCTCCACGACGGCATGCAGCGCGGGAAAATCGAGCTCAAGGCCAAGCGCTAGCCGCTCGAGCGTCTTGAACCGCATAACGAGGCCGCCGAAGGGCGGCCTTTGTCATAGGGAGGCCCCCTCGGCCCAAAGGCCGGGAAATGGTGCGGAAGACGCAAAAAAAGCGTCGAATACCGCATCAATCCCCAATGTTCGCTTAAAAACGTCGGATAGTTGACAGTTTTTTCGCCCCTATGCTATCGTGTTGCCTACAAAGAGATTCCGTCAGACTCGAACCTTAGGGCCAGCGACGGGTCCGACGCCTCGCGCTCGGGCTCCATTCGGGCCGCGGTTTCGGGCGGCAAGGAGAGCGTATGTCCGGCCACAGTAAATGGGCGACGATAAAGCACAAGAAGGGCGCGCTTGACGCGAAGCGCGGCCAGATGTTCACGAAGCTTATCAAGGAAATTTCCATCGCGGCCCGCATGGGCGGCGGCGACCCCGACGGCAACCCCCGCCTCCGCACGGCCGTCCTCAAGGCCCGCGCCGCGAACATGCCCAAGGACAACGTCGACCGCGCCATCAAGAAGGGCACGGGCGAGCTCGAGGGCGTGAACTACGAGGAGCTGGTCTACGAGGCCTACGCCCCCGGCGGCGTCGCCGTCCTCATCGAGGTCCTCACCGACAACAAGAACCGGGCGGCCGCCGAGGTTCGCAATATCCTCACCCGTTCCGGCGGCTCCCTGGCCACCTCGAACGCGGTCATGCGCCTTTTCGCCCGCAAGGGCGTCATCTCCCTCGACGGCGAGAAGTGCGCCGAGGACAAGGTGATGGAGATCGCCCTGGAGGCCGGCGCCGACGACATCGTCAACGAAGACGGCGAGATCGTCGTTTACACGAGCCCCGAGGCCTTCGAAGCCGTCCTCAACGCCATCAACGGCGCGGGCATGGAGACGGACGGCGCCGAGATCTCGATGATCGCGGAGTCCAACGTCGACCTCGGCAAGGACGACGGCGCCAAGATCCAGAAGCTCATCGACAAGCTCGAGGAGTCCGACGACGTCCAGAACGTCTACCACAACGCCAACATCCCCGAGGATGCGGACGAGTAAGGCCAAGGCGATCCCAGCCGAAGCCGCGAGCAAGGCCGGAGCGAGGACGGGTACCCGAACCAGGGTCCCGGCCCCTCCGGCCTCTCGCATTATTGGGATTGATCCCGGCCTTGCCTCCGTCGGCTGGGGGGTCATTGAGTATTCCGGGGGCCGCCTAAGGCACCTCGACCATGGCTGCATCACCACGTCCAAGGATGAGGCCATCCAGGACAGGCTCCTCTCCATCCACTCCGCGATAGCCGAGCTCGTGGCCCGCTGGAAGCCCCGGGCCGCGGCCATGGAAAGACTCTATTTCTGGAAGAACGTCACCTCTGCCCTGCCCGTGGCCGAGGCCAAGGGGGTTATCCACCTGGTCTTTGCCCAGGCCGGGATAGGCCTCGTGGAATACAGCCCCACGGCGATCAAGCAGGCGGTCTCGGGCTCGGCCCGGGCGGAGAAGGACCAGGTCCAGGAGATGGTCAGGCTTATCCTCGGCCTCAAGGCCATCCCCAAGCCCGACCACGCCGCCGATGCCCTTGCGGCCGCCATCTGCCGGGCCAACAACTCA
>DAINBW010000158.1:0-6485 GCA_036732745.1 Spirochaetales bacterium
GCCCGCCGCGCAAATCGTGATAGCATTCCGCTCCCGCCGGAGGGGCGTTCCGAGGCAGCGCGAGGCGACGTTGTATTCGGCGTCGCGTATCGTGAGCACCTTGTTGCGCACGAAGCGCGCGATGCCGATCCAGCCGGTCGAGCAGAGGGCGACGACGATCGTCCAGAAGCCGGGGCGCATGATGTAGGTGAGGAGGATGAGGAAGACGGTCTGCGGGATGTTGTTGAGCACGTTGTAGAGCTCCGTCATGAAGCGGTCGAGCTTGCGGACGTAGCCCCAGAGGGCGCCGTCGATCATGCCGATGCCGACGTCCAGCAGCGCGATGACGATGCCGAGGAGCATGGAGGTGCGCGTGCCGTGCCAGGTGCGCGCCCAGATGTCGCGTCCGAGGCCGTCGGTGCCGAAGAGGTGCCCCGCGCCGGGCTTGGCGTTCCACAGCGAGGTGTCGAGCTCCACCTTGTTCGGGTCGGTCGGCGAGAGGACGGGATAGGCGAAGCTCGCGGCGACGAGGACGACGATCAGCGCGAGGAGGAAGATCGAGACGGGGCTCTTGAGGAAGGTCCGGAAGGTCGAGCGCCAGTACGAGTAGCGCGCGTAGCCGGTCAGCTCGGCCGCCGCCTCGTCGAAGGGGGCGGGCCGGAAGAGCTCGGGGCCGAGCCTGGTCGGTTCCTTTCGCATGGTCAGGCCGCCTTTCCCGAGGAACCCTCGAGCTTGATGCGCGGATCCACGAAGACCATGAGGAGGTCGCCGAGGAAGACGCCGAGCACGCCGAGCACGGCGTAGAGGAGGACGAGGGCCTGGACCAGGGGATTGTCCTGCTGGCGGATGGCGTTCACGAGGAGGCCTCCCATGCCGGGTATGGAATAGATGCTCTCGATCAGGAGCGAGCCCGCGATCGTGAGCAGGATCTGCTGGGGGAAGTACTGGACGAGGGGCACGAGCGCGTTCCGGAGCACGTGGCTCCGCATGACCCGCTTCTTGGAGAGCCCCTTGGAGGTGGCGAACTTGACGTAGTCGCGGTTCTCCTCGTCGACCATGAAGCGCCGGAGCCAGATCGCGTACCACGCGATGCCCGACAGCGAGAAGGAGACGAGGGGGAGGATCCAGGAGACGGGTCGGTCGGAATAGAAGACCATGGGCCAGCCCATGACCCCGGAGACCCACTGCTGGATGAGGAAGAGCCAGATGAGGCTCGGGATCGCGCGGACGATGGTGACGTAGACGGTGCCCGCCCCGTCGGCGAAGCCGTCCTTGTGGCGGGCCATGGACACGCCGAGGCCGAGGCCGACCGCCATGCTGAGGACGATGGACACGAGGCCGAAGTAGATCGAGTACGGCGCCTTTTCCGCAATGACCGCGGTGACGGGCGTCCTCGGATAGATGGAGATGGAACGGCCGAGGTCGCCCTTGGCGAGGCCGCCCATGAAGCGGCCGAACTGGACGACCGGATTGTCGAGCACCCCGAGGTTCCTGAGGTACGCCGTGCGGGCGGTTTCGTCGAGGTTGACGTAATCCTCGCGGGTGAAGTAGCCCGTCGTCGGCATGAGACGGAGAAGCATGAAGACCGAGATCACCACGATGACGACGGTGACGAGCGACTGGCCGAGCCGCTTCAAGATGTACGAACCCATGGGATACCCCTCTGGATGGATTGGGAAGGCCGCGGCCGGCGGCGGAACCCGGACGGGGCGGGGGGGACACCCCCCCCGGTCCCGCCCGATGTTCCGCCGCCGGCGTCGGTGGCGGCCGTCCCTTACTTGCTGGTGATCGCGGCGAGGTCCTTGAAGAACTTCGTCTTGATCTCCTCGTAGCGCTTCGCCGTGACCGGCTCCTTCTCGACGATCATGCCCTTGTACTTGAAGCGGGTGATGCCGAAGCCGCCGCGGGGGTAGGTGTAGGGCACCATCTTGCTGATCGTGTAGGCGGCGCCGCCGGTCTTCCAGGGCAGGACGTAGCAGCGGTCCAGGAAGAGGGCCTCCGCCTTGGCGAAGATTTTGTAACGCTCGGAGAGGGTGTTCTTGGCGGCGGCCTCCTCGACGAGCTTGTCGAACTCCGCGTCGGAGTACTGGCCGTCGTTGATGGCGCCGTTCGTGACGAGGCGGCCGAGCTGCGCGCTCGGGTCGCCGAAGCCGAAGCGGAAGTTGTCGTTGAGCATGTCGAAGCGGCGGGGCTCCACGACCTCGGCGAAAATGTCGTCGATCGCCTGGCCGAGCTTGACCTCGACGTTCTCCTTGCCGAAGACGTCCTCTAGCATGGCCTTGAGGAGGATGGCGCGCTTGGTCTCGGTCGCGTCGGGCATCGAGACGTAGACGAACTGGAGGGGCAGCTTGCCGTCGACCTGGAACTCGGCGATCGGCTTCATGTCCACCTTGGTCGGCTGGACGCCCTTGATGTTGCCGGCGCCGTCGGTGAGCTCCGCCAGGGCCTTGGCGAAGTACTCCTTCGCCTTCTGCTTGTTGTAGTAGTTGCCGGCTGCGCGGATCTCCTTGACGCCGGGATACTCGACGTAGTCCTTGCCCTTCTCGTCGACGACGACCTGCTCGGGAACGACCGTGTTGCGGAGGATGTTCGCGGGCTTGTAGGGGTCGTCGAGCTCGTTCAGCTTGGCGCGGTCGATTCCGTAGTAGAGCGCCTTGCGGAAGTTGAGGTTGTTGACGAAGGCCTTGAACTCGGGGTTGGCCGAGGTGAAGTTCTGGACGAACCAGTAGGTGACGGAGGAGGGCTCGGCGGGGTAGATGTAGTCCGCCCACTTCGTGCCGGAGAGCGCCTTGACCTGGTCGGCCGTCAGCGTGGCGGAGGAAAGCTCGCCGCGCTGGAACATCTGGACCTGGACGTCGGTGCTGACGACCTTCTGGAGGTTGACGGTCTTCACCTGGATCGACTTGGCGTCCCAGTAGGCGGGATTGGCCTTGAGGACGATCTGCTTGTCCCGCTGCCAATCGGCGATGTAGTAGGCGCCGGAGTAGAGGAGCTTCTCCTTGGACACGCCGAAGTCGGGGCCGACGGAGGCGAGGAACTCCTTCTCCACGGGCAGGAAGAGCTCCATCACGAGGAAGGAGAGGAAGAAGGGCGTGGGCTTCGTCAGCTTGTAGACGACCGTGTACTTGTCCGGCGCCTTGATCCCGACGCCCGCGTCGAAGGCCTCGAGGGCCTTGGCGCGCGTGATGTCGGTCTTCTTGCCCGCGTCGATGTCGACGAGGTCGAGGTAGTAGTTGTTGAGGCCCGCGATCAGCCTGCGCAGGTCCTTGGAAAGGTTCTTGATGCCGTTTTTGGGATCGGCGACGTAGCGGAAGCCCTCGACGAAATCGTCCGCGGTGATTTCGTACTTGGTCTTCTGGCCCTTCGAGTCCACCCACATGAGCCCCTTGCGGAGCTTGAAGGTCCACTCGGTGCTGTCGGCGTTGCTCGTCCAGGACTCCGCGATGGAGGGGACGAAGCGTCCGAACCGGTCGTTCTCGACGAGCCCGTCCTGGGTGTTCGCCGCGATGCGCTGGTCCGTCGTGTCCGGGGTGTAGAAGTACCGGAGCGAGGAACCCTCCGCTACGTAGGTGGCGTCGTACCGGTCCACGGTCGACGCCGCGCCGGCCGCCGACGCCGCGATCGCCGCGATGGCGAGGGCGACGGTGATGCGCGCGCTCAATCTGCTCATGCTGGCCTCCTCATGCGATATCGAACTGGAGCCCGACCGCCTCCTTAAGGACAGACGGATTTCTCCACGTTTGTTATCGCAAGAACCGTACCATCTTTCCTAAACCGGATGGCTTATCTGAATTTCGATGGGCAGGATGTCGACGACGACGTCGCGGAAGGAATAGCGGCCGTCGTGGTAGAGGGCGGCGCAACGCTCCTCGCCGGCAGCGCCCCCCGCCGCGCCCTTCGCCGAGGGGCTTCCCTCCGAGGCCGGCAGCAGGCGGCCGAGCCTGAGTTCCCAGCCAAGGCAGCGGGGCAGGCCGTCGAGGTCGGTGGCTTCCTCGACGAGGAGGCTTCGGACATAGCGCCGGCCGGTCGCCGGATCGAAGAAGAGGCCGGCCGGATCGTTGTCGAGGAGCATGCGGGCGGCGAACTCGGCCAAGCCGCCGTAGGGCGACAGGGCGCCGGAGGCCTCGGGACGCGGCGTGGCGAAGGCGGCGTCCTCCGGGGCCAGTCGCCGCTTGCCGCCGAAATCGAAGGCCCCCGTGGCCGCCTCGTAGCTGTCCCCTTCCGTGAGGCAATGGAGGAGGGCGCCCTGGATCGAGACGCGGGGGCCCGCCGAGGTCGGGACCAGTCGCCGGACCGCCGGCCGCGGATCGATGATGTAGAGGCAGCCCGCGCCGACGACGCCGATCCGGCGGGACGCGCCCTCGTAGACGAGGGCGGTGGCCTCGGCGATGCCGAAGGCGGGGCGGCGGGCGCCGTCCTCGACGAGGGCGGCTTCGAGGAGGCGGGCCAGGCGGGCGCGCGTGTCGAAGTGCTGGTCGATCATGCCTTCCGTGAAGAGGCCGAAGCCGGGAAGGACATAGAGGGCGCTCGACATTTCGGCCTCGCCCGCCGCCTTGGCCCGGGGCAGGGCCAGGGCGCCGAAGCTCGTGCCGGCGCCGATCATCGGATCGGAGAGCACCGCGGCGCCGGCGCTCGTGCCGCCCACGACGAGGCCGCCGACGGCGCGCGGCCGACCCGCGCGCTCGCGGAGCGCCGCCAGGAGGGGACTGTCCCTCCCGTCGGGGCCGCGGAGCAGGGCAATGGTCGCGTTTTGGTCGCCGCCGAGGAGCCACAGGCCGTCGGCGCGGCGGAGGCGCTCCACCTCGGCCGCCTCGTAGGCGCCGCGCTCCATGCCCGCGACGGCTCCCGAGACGCGCAGGAGCTCCACCCGCTCGGGAGCGACGCCCGCCTCGCCAAGCCAGGCGCGCATTTTCTCAAAGCCGGCCAGGGGCGAGGCCGTCGCGCTCGCCAGCACGGCGAAGCGGCCGCCCGGACCTCCGGCCATCTCCACGAAACGGCGAAGGATGGCGGCGCGATGAAGGATCTCCGCGCCGCCGACAATAACCATATCACCCTGGGTCATGATTCGCTCCGAATTGGCTTTTAATGGCTATTGGCGACCAATAAGCCATAATAAACCATTTGCTAGGTAGTGCCGGTCGCGCCGAGAAGTCGGCGTCCCGCATCGGTCAGGCGCGTGCCGCCGCGGCCGCGGGTCGAGGTCACATAGCCGCGCGCGGCGAGGTGGTCAAAGCGGGCGCGGACGGCGCCGGGACCCAGGGCAAGACCCCGGGACGAGCAGAGTGCCGACACGGCTTCCCGTCCGCCGTGCCGTCCGCCGGCCTCGAGTTCCGCGAGCGCGAGGAGGACAAAGCGGTCTTCGCTTTCCAGCGCCGGATCGGCGCCGCCGCCTGAGTCGAGGCCGGCCGCGAAGAGGGCCGCGCCCACGAAGCCCGCCGCCGCGGCGGCTGCCGCGAAGGCGCCGGAGGCGTCGCCGCCGCCGAAGCCGCGCCCCGCGAAGCGGCGGGCCATGTCCGCCTGGAAGGAGGAGGGCACGAAGGAAGGCAAGCCCTCTCCCTCGGGACGCCCGTCCGCGCAGGCGCGCGGCTCCTCGGCGAAGTAGCCGTCCTCGGGCAGGTCGCCGGGGCCGATGCTGTCGCTTTCCCGCACGGCGAGCATGTAGGTGATGGCGTTGCGGAGCTCGCGCACGTTGCCCGGCCAGTCCCGCGCGGCGAGGGTCTCGAAGACGGCGGGCGCGACCCTGAGGCTCCGCGCCCCCTCGAGCGCGAGAAAGCGCTCGACGAGGAGGGGGATGTCCTCGGCGCGCTCGCGCAGGGGCGGGATGCGCAACCAGCCCATCTTGAGGCGGAAGTAGAGGTCCTCGCGGAACTCGCCGCGGGCCGCGCGCTCCAGGAGGTCCTCGTTGGTCGCCGCGATGACGCGGACGTCAACGCGTTTGATCTCCGAGCCGCCGACGCGGAGGATCTCCTTTTCCTGGAGGACGCGGAGGAGGCGCTTTTGCACCTTCGGCGACACGTTGCCGATCTCGTCCAGGAAGAGGGTGCCGCCGTCGGCGAGTTCGAAGAGGCCCGCCTTGCCGCCGCGCTTGGCGCCGGTGAAGGCCCCCTCCTCGTAGCCGAAGAGCTCGCTTTCGATGAGGTCGTCGGAGAGGGCCCCGAGGTCGACGGCCAGGAAGGGGCCCGCGGCGCGCGGCGAGGCCGCGTGGATGGCGCTCGCGAAGAGCTCCTTGCCGGTGCCGCTCTCGCCGTGGATCAGGATGGACAGCTCCGTGCGCGCCAGGCGGCGCGCGATGCGCTTGGCGCGCTGCAGGGTCTCGCTCTCGCCGACGATGTCCTCGAAGGAGTACTTGGCGATGTAGCCGCGCTTGCGGTACTCGCGGGCGAGCTTGACGCTCTCCGCTGCCGCGTCGCGCTCGTCGCGGAAGGTCGCGATCCTGAAGCCCGCGTCGGTGGCGAAGCGGCGCACCAGGACGTCGCCCTCGGCCAGGCGGAAGAGCCCCTCGTCTT
>DAINBW010000159.1:0-6470 GCA_036732745.1 Spirochaetales bacterium
GACCGCATCGATCCGCAGGGAGGAACAATGAAGAAGCTTTTGGCTATCGCGTGCGTCGCTCTCCTGGGCGCGAATGTCGCCTTCGGCCAGGCGAAGGCCGCCGCCGCGCCGCCGCCGCCCAAGAAGGTCCTCACCCAGGCCTTCATCGACAAGCTCGTCGCGGAGCTGCCCGCGATCACGAAGGAGCTCGAGGCGGTGAGCGACGACTTCGAGGAGCAGTTCGGCGGGGGCGCGGACGATTCCGGCGGATTCTCGCCGGCGGCGATGCAGCAGGTCCTCGGCGCCCTGAAGGCCGACGCCCGGGTCAAGGCCGTCCTGGCCAAGCACGGGATGAACGAGAGCTTCTGGGAAGGCTACGTGGCCGTGCTGATGGGCTACTCCGCCGTCGCCCTCGAGGAGGCCGCCGCCGAGGCGGAGAAATCCCAGCCGGGCAGCTCCGCGATGTTCAAGGAGATGCTCGCACAGTCGAAGGCCTGGGCGCACGCCGACGACATGGCCCTGGTCCGCAAGAACCGCCCGCGCCTCGAGAAACTCTTCGAGGAGCTCGACGACTAGGCGCCTCTCCCCGCTCCGAGCGCGCTTCCCGGCGCCGGGTGTCCGGCGCCGGCGGGCGCCGCGCGTCGGCGGGCGGCTCGCGTCTGTGGGCGGCTCGCGTCGGCGGGCGCCGCGCGTCGGTGGGCGGCTCGCGTCAATAGCCGCCGCGCGTCAGTAGACGCGGGGCAGGAAGCGCCATCGCACGCGTTGTGCGTACTCGGTGTAGCCGGGCAGTTCCGTCCGCAGGAACTCCTCCTCGCTTCTCGCGCGCAGGGCGAGGAGGGGCGGGATGGCGAGGGCCGGGACGAGGGCCCACCAAGAGCCGAGCACCAGGGGAATCGCGAAGTAGATCAGGATCGAGGCCGAGTACATGGGGTGGCGCACGTAGGCGTAGGGACCGGTGTCGATCACCCTTTGGCCTTCCTGGACCTCGATCACGCGCGAGGCATAGGAGTTGGCGCGCATGACGGCGATGAAGAGCGCGTAGCCCGCCGCGAGGGCGAGCGTCGCCGCCGCGACGACCCAGGCGGGCACCCGCGACCAGCCGAAGCGCCAATCGAGGGGCGGGAGGATGAAGATCGGGACTATGGCGACGGCGCTCAGGGTGACGAGGAGTTTTTGCCGGTCCTGCCGCTCCCGCATCTTGAGCCGCTTCTCGAGGAGGGTCGGGTCCTTCCGGTAGAGGAAAAAGAGGGCTGCGCCCATCAAGGCCAGGATCGTGGCGAGGAAGAGCCAGCCGTTCCAATAGGCGAGGCTGCCCGCGGGCAGGAAGAGCAAGAGCGCGAATACGACGAGGCCGATGCCAAGGCGGAGAAAGGTCGCGGCGAGGATCTTTTTCTTGTCGGGGACGGCGCCGGTCGGCGCGGCGGGCCTGGTTTCGTTCATGGCTGGACTCCTTGCGGGTCGGCCGCTCTCGCGGTTCGCCCCGCAGGGTCAAGTATCGATCCCATTCGCGGCGGGAGTCCATGCCGCGCGCGGAAAAGTAAAGGCCGGCTAACCGGGCGCCGCCCGGACCTGGCCCCGGGGCCTTCCTATGCCGCGATCGGGATTCACGCTAAGATGGGAAAGCTTGGAATACGGGGCCGGAAAGGCCCAAGGACGAGGAGCCCTCGCCATGCAACATCTGATACTCGCCTTTTACGTGCTTTTCTTTTCGACGGGGTTCATGGGCGGCGCGGCGCTTCTCTTCCTGCGGCTGCGTTCCGGCGAGCGTCTCCTCAACCTGTTCCTCGCCTTCCAGCTCCTCTTCATCGCCGGGCTCGGCCTTGTGGCCTCATCTTTCTATTTCGGCAACGTCGCCTTCGCGGTGGGCGGTCCGGGCGGGGGAATGGGGGACGGACTCAGGCTCGGGATCGGAATCGCCTCCTCGCTCGTGAACGGCGCCGTCTACCTCGTCGCGGTGGCCGTCGTCCGGCGGCTCGGCGCGGGCCCGCGAGCGCCCCGGGGCGCCGCCGCGACCGCCGCGGGCTTGGCCATTCTCGTCGTCGCGCAGACCGCGGCCTCCGCGGCGCTTGCGACGGCGGCGCACCTTGGTTCGGACGCGGCCGCCGACATCATGGCGTCGGGCCCGTGGCGCTTTGGCGGCTATGTCCTTTCGGGCCTGGCCCTCGCGGCTTTCGGCTTCGTCGCGCTCCGCGCCGCGGCCGCCGAGGAGCGCGCTTCGATCCGCCGGCTTCTCCGCGGCTATGGCTGCTGCGCCCTGGCCTTCGCGCCGCTCGGCCTGGCCGAATGGGCCCTGAACGAATCCGGCGTCCAGCCTTGGAAGCCGCTCTCCCTCGATTACCTCTTCTTCCTCGGCTGGAACCTCGTCTCGGTGGGCGCCTGCGCGCTTTCCCTCCGCCGCGGCGAGGCCGCGGGGACCGCTCTCGGCGCGATCCCGGAGGAAACCGCCGCCGCCCTGGGCCTGACGGCGAGGGAGCGCGACATGGCGCTGATGATCGCCCGCGGACTTGCGAACAAGGAAATCGCCGCGGAATGCGGCATCTCGCCGGCCACGGTCCGCACGCACATCTACAACCTGTACCGGAAGGCCGGCGCCCGCAGCCGCGTCGAGCTCATCAACCGCCTGCGGGGCTGACACCGCCGCCGGTCAGCGGAGCTCGACCTCCCAGTCCGCGCGCAGCGCCAGGCCGAAATCCGGGCCGCCCAGGCTCCGCCCCTCGTAATCCCTCGCGCCCGGCGCGAATCGCCAGGCTGCCCAGGGACGCAGGGACCAACGGGGCGACAAGGGGATGGCGGCGCCGGCGACGAAGCTCAGCGAGAAGGATTTTTCCGCGCTCCCGCCGTCGAAGCCACCGTTCGCGTCCGCGCGCTGCCGCGCGACGCCGCCGAGCCCGATCCGCGCGAAGGGCCGCACGCCCTCCGTCGCGCCGAAGGTCGCGCCCAGGGTGCCGCCGTAGTGGAGGGCGCCCGCCTGAACCAGGTCGGGCGAGCCGAACTCGAGGGGCAGGACCGCGAGCTGGCTGCCGATCTCGATGGCGCCGAAACGCAGCCCCGAGTCGAGCGCGAGGAGGGGCCGCGCCGCGCCGCCGGAGAGGGAGAGGCCGAGACCGGCCTCGGCGAAGGCCTTGAAGGAGAAGCCTTCGGCCTTGGCCGCGGGCGGGACCGCGAGGGCGAAGGCGAGGACCATGCCGACGGCCCCTGTTCGGGACGCGCCCCGACGGGCCCGCCTTCCGGCGCCGAGCCTGGGCAGGAACATGCCGGTGCGCGCGGCGTAGCCGCGCCATTCGCTCCCGAAGCGATCGGCCATCTCCGCCTCCTCGCGGCGGGCCAGCCGGACATAGAGGACGACGAGGACCGGCCAGAGCAGGAGGAGGGGGAGGGTCGCCCATTCGCAGAGCGCCCCGAGGGAGATGAGGAGAAAGCCCGTGTACTGGGGGTGGCGGAGGTGGCGATAGAGCCCGTCCGTCACGAGGAGACCCTTGCCTTCCTCCTTGCTCCAGTAGCGGTCGTGGATCCTCGACCAGCCGCCGACGATGAGGAAGGCTCCCGCGATCGTGGTCGCGGTCGCGATGTAGACGCCCGCGTCTCCGACGAGGCCGGAGAGGGTGTGTCCCCAGAGGATGCCCTCGGGCAGGGTCCTGCCGAAGGCCCACATCACGAAGTAGAGGGTCAAGGGGAGGCCGAACATCTCCAGGGCGAAGGCGACGATGAAGGCCAGGAAGGCGCCGGCGGGTTTTCGGTCCGCCTTGCGGTAGAAGGGGACGAAGAGGATAAAGGCGGCGTACATGACGATCCAGAGGGCGACCGCCCACCAGGTACCGTAGTGACTGCTTATTTCTTCGGTCATGACGAAAGCTCCTTGGACCGGCGCCGTCGTGGCTGCCGACCTGCGCAAAAGGTAGCCGCGGAGCCGTGGCCGTCCAATCGGCCTTTCGTCGTAAACGGGCGCCGGGAGCCCTCGGATTTTCGTCGTAGGCGCCCTTGGGGGCACTCCGGGGCACTCCGGGGCTATCCGGGCGCCATGAGCGCTTTGGGCCGCTCCAGGCCGCTCCGGGGGGCGCCCTCAGGCGCTCAGGCGCCGGGCCCGCCTTCAGGCGCCGGGGCCGCCCGCTGACTCGCCGAGGCCCGGGGCCGCGTAGAAATCCGGCCGACGGTCGGCGAAGAGGTCGTTCCAGGCGTTGAGCCGCTTGTCGCGGGCCCGAAGGGGATCGATGTCGGCGACGGAGACCGCCGCTTCGTCGACCGGCAGTTCAAGGAGGCCGGAGCCGTCCGGGGCCACGAGGACCGAGCCGCCGGTGAAGGCGAGGCTCCGCCCGCCCCGCTCCTCGCGGCCGACGCGGTTGGCGGTCGCCACGTAGACCCGGTTTTCCACCGCGCGGGTGACGTCGGCCCTCTGGCACCAGGGCAACACGAGGTTCGCGTTGTGCGCGACAAGGTCCGCCCCGAGGAGGGCGAGGGTGCGGAAGCTCTCCGGAAAGATCCAGTCGAAGCAGATCGCCATGCCGACGCGGAGGCCGCGGAACTCCTCCACGAAGAAGCCCGTGTCGCCGGGGTCGAAGAGGAGCTTTTCGCGGGCGAAGAGATGGGTCTTGCGGTAGACGCGTCGCCGCCCGTCGGGCAGGGCGAGGAGGGCGCTGTTGAAGAGGCCGCCGCCGGGCGCGGCCTCGGCGAAGCCGAAGGATATCCCGGCGCCGCGGTCCGTCGCCGCCCGCGCCAGGGCCTCGAGGCGCGGCGATCCTGGCCCTTCCGCGAAGCGGGAGGCCTCCTCCCGATCCTCGAAGTCGTAGCCCGCCAGGCAAAGCTCCGGCAGGACGAAAAAATCCGCGTCGACCGAGGCGACGGTTCCGCGGAGCTCCTCGAGATTGCGGCCAGGCTCCCCGAAGGCGGGACTGGATTGGACAAGGGCGATGCGCATGTTCGGGGATTCTAGCGCGGATGCCGCTGCCGCGCGAGTGGCGCGCGAGCGGCCCGCGGGTTGGCGCGGGACGGGCCGCGGCGGCTTGCGCCTCCGGGGGCGCGAGTGCTAGCGTGGACGGCGAGGAGTGACGATGCAGGAAGGACACGAGAAGGATCCCCTCCACGGCGTGACGCTCGAGGCCATGCTCGAAGCCCTCGTCGCCAGGCACGGTTGGCCGGGCTTGGCCGAGTACATACCGATCCGCTGTTTCATGAGCGATCCGAGCGTCAAGTCGAGCCTCACCTTCCTTCGCCGGACGCCCTGGGCGCGCGCGAAAGTCGAGGCCCTCTATCTCGGCAAGTTGCGGAAGCCCCGTCCCCCGAGACGGCCGGGACCGGCCGGCGCCCGGCCGCCCGCGCCCCGCGGTCCGGCCGCCGCCAAGTCCGCGGCGCCCAAGCCCGTGGGCGGCAAGCCGTCGGCGCCCAAGCCCGCCGGGACGAAGCCGGCGGGCTCGAAGCCCGCGGCGCCCAAACATCCGGGCAATCGGTATCCGGGCCTCTTCACCGACGAGGACTAATGCGAGCGGGAAGAGCCTTGCGCCTCCTTGCCCGCGCCAGCCGCCCCTGGCCGGCGGCCCGTGACCGGCGCCCCGCGCCAGCCAACCCGCCCGGCGCGGCCCCTCGTTAGAGGGGGCGCCGCGCCATCCGCTTGGCGACGAAGCGGCCGCGGAGGGAGCCGGCGCTGATCTCGCCGAGCCGCGACTGGAAGCGCTCCAGGTTCCCCGCGGCGACTTCCACGGAAAGGCGCACCGACTCGGCGAAGTCCTCCGCGACGATCTCGGCGCCGCACTCGGCGGCGACGATGCGGAGGCGGTCGAACAGCTGGTAGGGAAGCTCGAGTTCGAGGCGATGGGTCTCCACCATCGCGGCGCGGCGGACGGCCTCGACGACCAGGCGGCCCGCCTCGGCGTAGGCCTTGACGAGGCCCCCGGTGCCGAGCAGGGTCCCACCGAAATAGCGGGTCACGACGACGACGACGTTGCCCATGCCCGAGCCCTTGAGGACGGCGAGGAGGGGGCGCCCCGAGGTGCCCGAGGGCTCGCCGTCGTCCGAGCAGAACTCCACGCTGGAATTGCCGCCGCCGATGACGAAGGCGGGCACGTTGTGGGTGGCGTCGGGGAACTCGGCGCGGATCCCCGCGATGAAGGCGCGCGCCTCCTCGACGCCGTCGGCGGGCGCGAGGCTCGCGATGAAGCGCGAGTTGACGACGAGGCATTCCCGGCGGACGGGCTCGTAGGGCACGATGAGCATGGCGCGGGCGAGTATAGCGGGCGGGGGCTCCCGTCGGCTATAGGGGATTTTTCCCTTGATCCGGGGGGCGGCGCCCCGCGATAATGATCCGGGGCCGCGGCCCCGAAAGGTGATGGAGATGGACGAAAACGCGGAGCGACCCTCCCTGGCTTCAATCGTGGACCGCCACGAGCGGGAGAAGCTGTTTTCCGGAACCGTGCTCGTCAAGCGGCGGGGCGCGGAACTCCTGGCGGAGGCGCGCGGTTTCGCGCATCGCGGCTTTTCCGCGCCGAACTCCCTTCGCACCC
>DAINBW010000160.1:0-6423 GCA_036732745.1 Spirochaetales bacterium
CATGAGGACGGAAACCTCGCCCGTGTGGGCGCCCTGCTCCTCCGGGCCCATGTTCTGGGCGCCGAGAAGGAGATTGGAGCCCTTCACCGCCTCGGAGACCGCGGCAAGGGCGGTGAAGGCGGGGGCGATCATGAGTTTCTCGCCGCAGTCGCCGAGCTTGGCGACGAGGTCCTTGGCGAGGGCGACGGATTCGGAAACCGTCTTGTGCATCTTCCAGTTGCCGGCGATGAAATAGTTGCGCATAGGCCGTCCGATAAAGGGGGATGGGCGCCGCCGGGCGGGGCAAGGCGCCCGCGTCCGCGGCTTCCGGCGGCGGGGGCCCGACGGGGCGCCGCCGCTTCCTCCCATAGTAGCGGTTCCGGACGGCATGGTAAAGGAGTTCGGCCGCAAGAAAAGGCGCGGCGCCGGGCGCCCGGGGCGGGAAGAGGGATGAAAACCGGCCGGCACCCGCCCCTACCCCGCCCCTGGTCCGCCCCCTACCCGACTCGGCCTCGTTCGACCTAGCGGGAAGCCTGAGCGGAGAGCTCCGCGACCGGGATCGCGGCGGCGGAACGCCGCTGGAGACCCTTGTTCAAGGCAATCGCGAGCACGAGGACCAGGCCCTTCAGGATGCTTTGCCAAAAGGTCAGCACGTTGAGCATGCTGAGCCCGTTGCCGAGCAGCACGACAACGAGGGCCCCGAGGAACATGCCGAGCACCGAGCCCTTGCCGCCGTTCAGGCTCGTGCCGCCGAGGAGGACGGCCAGGATCACGTCGAACTCGAAACCGGTGCCCATCCGGGGATCCCCCGCCCCGATGCGCGAGGCGGTCAGGACGCCGGCGAAGCCCGCGAAGGCCCCCACCAGGACGTAGAGCCCGAACACGACGGCGCCGGCGTTGATGCCCGAGAACACCGCCGCGGTCTTGTTGCCGCCGATGGACAGCGCGTACTTCCCGAGGAGCGTCTTTTTTTCGATGACCCAAAAGACCGCGAGGAGAACGGCGACGATGAGGATCGGCGTCGGCAGGCCCGCCGTCGAGCCCATCGCCAGATCGCCGAAATCGGCGGGCAGCCCTTCCCGGACGGAGCGGCCGTTGCAGGCGACGAGGGCGAGACCCCGGCCCACGTACATGAGGCCGAGGGTCGCGATGAAGGGCGGAAAGCCGATCCTCGTGACGAGGTAGCCGTTCGCGACGCCGAAAAGCGCGCCCACGGCCACGGCGAGCGCGGCCGCCGCCGGGAGGGGCGCCCCCGTCGTCGCGAGGTAGGAATAGAGCACGCCGGTGAAGGCCACCGTGCTGCCCGTCGAAAGGTCCATGTTGCCCGTCATCATGAGGAGGGTGGCCGCGCAGCCCGCGATCACGATCATCGAGGACTGGCGCAGCATGTTGACGTAGTTGCCCAAGGCCAGGAAGTTGGGCGAAAGCGCGGCGAAGGCCGCGTTGACGGCGATGAACAGCGCGACGAGGATGAACCTCTGGTCGCGGAGCATCTCCGCCGCTCTTCTTTTCGGGCTCATCTGTCGGCCTCCCCTCCGGCCACGAGGGCCATGATCCTGTCGTGGTCGAGATCCGCGCCGTTCTCGACCACGGCGCGGACCCGTCCGTCGTGCATGAGCACGATCCGGTCGCAAAGGTGCACGGCCTCGGGAAGCTCGGAGGTGAAGACGATCACCCCCTTGCCGGCGTCCGCGAGGCCGCGGATGATGTCGTGGATTTCCTTCTTGGCGCCGACGTCGACGCCTCTCGTCGGCTCGTCCATCAGGAAGACCGAACCTTCCCGGTTCAGGCACTTCGCGATGACGACCTTTTGCTGGTTGCCGCCGGACAGCGAGGCCACTTGCTGTTCCCGGTCGCGCGCGTTGACCGACATCTTCCCCATGTAGCCGTCGGCGAGCCGCTCCTCGAGGCGGCGGTCGATCAGGCCGAGGCGGAGGACGCTGGCCATCCGCATCACGGGCACGTTCGCCCTGATGGAGAGCTTGCCGAAGATGCCGTCGGCCCGGCGTTCCTCCGGCACGAGGGAAATCCCGGCCTTGATGGCGGCGCGCGGGGACCGCAGGTCCAGCCGGCGCCCGCGGAGCTCCAGCTCGCCGGAGTGCCGGTCGATGCCGAAAAGCGCCCGGGCGACTTCCGTTTTCCCGGCGCCCACGAGGCCGTAGAAGCCGAGTATCTCGCCGGCCCGGAGCTCGAAGCCGACGTCCTTGAGGCGGGCGTTGCCCAGGCGGCGAGCGGCCAGGAGCACCTCCTCCGAACGGTTCGGCCGCGGGGAGTAGGCCTCGGTGACCACCTTGCCCAGCATCATGCGCACGAGCTCGACGCAGGCCTCGGGCAGGTCGCGGCACGAAGCGGCGATCTCGGGAATCGGCTTGGTCTCGATCATGCGGCCGTCGCGGAAGACGGTCACCCAATCGCCGATCTCGAAGATCTCGCCGAGCTTGTGCGAGATGTAGACGATCGTGGCGCCCGCCGCCTTGAGCTTGGCCACGACGGCGAACAGCCGCTTGACCTCCTCCTCGCTGATGGCGGCGGTCGGTTCGTCCATCACGAGGACGGAACAGTCGGAGGACAGCGCCTTGACGATCTCGATCATCTGCTTTTGCGCCACGGACAGGTCGCGCACCCGCATGTCCAGGCGTATCGAAGGCTCGAGGCTCCGCAGCATCTCGGCGACCTTCTCCCGTTCGGGATCGGGGAGCGTGAAGCCGAAGCGGCTCTTTTCCTTGCCGAGGCAGAGGTTCTCCTCCACCGACAGGTCGTCCACGACGTTGAGCTCCTGGTAGAGGACGCTGATGCCGCGCGACATGGCGTCGCGAACGGACCGGGGTTCGTAGGCCGCGCCGTCCAGGGTCATGGTCCCGGCGCTCCGCTGGAGCGCGCCGGTCAGGATCTTGATGAAGGTGGACTTTCCCGCGCCGTTTTCCCCCACGATGCAGTGCACGGAGCCGCGCCGTATGTCAAAGCTCACGTCCTCCAGCGCCTTGACGCCGGGGAAGGATTTGCCGAGACCCCGGATCTCGATGAGCGTGTCGGATTTCATGGTTCGTTCCTTCGTGCCCGGCGGGCTAGGCCAGTCGGCGGACGCGCTGGTCCGCGAAGACGGCGAACAGGAGGAGGAGTCCCTTGACGATCTCCTGGTAGAAGAACGGGACGCCGAGGAGGTTGAGGCCGTTCGCGGCGAGGCCCACGACGAGGGCGCCGAGGATCATGCCCCAGATGGAGCCCTCGCCGCCGAGCATGCTCGTCCCGCCGAGGACGATCGCGACCACCACGTCGAATTCAAGCCCCTGCGCGATGTTCGGCGCGGCGAGGCCCACGCGGGAGACCTGGAATATGCCGCATATCGCGGCCAGGACCGCCACGAGGACGTAGAGGAGGAAGACGATGCCCGTGACCCGGACGCCCGACAGCCGGGCGGCGCTGGCGTTGCCGCCGATGGCGTACGCGTAGCGCCCGAGCTTGGTCCGCCGCTCGATGAAGGCGAACACGCCGACGGCGACGGCCATGATCAGGATCACGACCGGCACCTGCCCGAAGACCATCGACCGGCCGAAGTCGGAAAAGTCCGGGGGCAGTCCCGTGGAGATGTTCGCGCCGCCGTCCCAGCGGGCGATGAGATAGGCGAAGCCGCGGGCCGCGTACATCGTACCCATCGTCGCGATGACCGGCGTGATGCCGAGCCCCCCGACGGTGAGGCCGTTGATGGAGCCCCAGAGGGCGGCCACCCCGCAGGTGAGAGCCATCGCGGCTCCGAGGGGGATGCCCCGCTTGGCCAGGAAGGCGTAGAGGATGCCCGAAAAGGCCAGGACGCCGCCGATGGACAGGTCGAAATGGCCCGTGACCATGAGGAGGTTGGCCGCCGAGGCCACGACGACGACGACGGCGACCTGCAGGAGCACGTTGGTGAAATTCCGGAGGGACAGGAAACTCGGCGTGAGCGCCGCCAGCGCGAGCGAGATCAGCGCGATCACGCCGAGAAGCACTGCTTTTTGTAGATCCATGCGGCGGGCCGCCACTGCGTTTCGCACCACGATAGTTCCTCGCTTGCGGGTGATGGGAAGGCGGCGCCCTCGAGGGGCGCCGCGGCGGATGCGGGGAGGGGGCCGGACCCTGTCGCCGGCCCCCCGCCCGCGCGGCTTACTTCTTGGCGACCTCGTTCTTCAGGCTGCCGGTGTAGAAGAAGTTCTCCTCGAGGAACTTCTGCGCGTCGGCGATCGAGGTGTTCCAGAAATCGATCTCGCGGCTGACGACCTTGGTCTCGGTGTAGCCCTTCATCGGGATTTTCTTCTGGATCATCTTCATGAGGGTGTCGATCTCGGCGCGGGCGTTGTCGCGGACGGCGCCGTGCGTGAGCTTGAAGGAGCTCGAGGGATTGTAGATCTTCACCATGGCGGGAACGGATGCGTCGATGCTGGCGATGATCTCCGTGAGGGGCTTGCCGTTGTTCATCTTGCCGCGGCCGAGCTGCTCGCAGGCCGCCAGGGCGCCGAGGGCCATGTCGTCGTTCGCGCCGAAGATGATGTTGACCTTGTCGTCCTTCTGGAGGATGTCGAGCATCTTCTCCATGGAGGTGACGGCGGAGCCGGCGCCGTTGAGCTGGGCGACGAGGACGGCCTTGGGATCCACGCTCTTGACGCCCTTCATGAAGGGGCCGGTGCGCATCTCCTCGATCTGCTCGAAGCCGCCGAAGTCGAGCATGGCGACGCGGCAGGTCGTGCCGGGGAAGGCCGCGAGCCACTGCTTGGCGGCGATCTGTCCCATGAGGAAGGAACTCGGCGCCTCGTCGGGCTGGACGTGGGGAGCGAGCTTCTCCGTCGGGCGGATGAGGGTCGTGACGATGGGGATGCCCGCGGCGTGGGCGAGCTTGATCGCCCGGGTCATGACGGAGGCGTCGCCGGTGTGGAGGGCGATGCCGTCGACCTTCTGGGCGATCAGGTTCTCGACGGCCGCGAGGGTCTTCTCGTTGCTCGCCTCGCCGTCGATGGCCACGACCTTGGCGGCGTAGGTCTTGGTGGCGTAGGACTGCCACTCCTTGACGACCGACTGATGGTAGGCGTGCTCGAGCGTGTACGGCACCTTGCCGAGCACGAGCTGCTTCTTCGCCTGGCCGAAGCTCGGCGCGAGGCAGAGGACGCAGAGCGCCGCCGCGATGATGCTGAGTTTCTTCATGAAAGCCCCCTTGCAGGAATTAGGACCACAAGTCGCCGACATAAGTCAGCGATGAAATTGTTAGTAGAATATGTAAACCTACTACAAGCATATGTCAATCTAGATTTTTTATATTTTGCTTAATCTTTATTGCTTGACTTTTGTAGTCTTATGTCCATATAAAGTACATATGTCAATCCGATTAGCGGGAGACCAGGCCAAACGGTCTCCGAAAAACCTTCCCTCGGCGGGAGCTCGGTCTCGACGCGGGGGGAATAGCGGGTCCGGAGGATCGAACATGACACTACCGAAGGAGAAGCTCGAAGAGCTTTACCTTAAAATGGCGCAAACGCGCCGCTTCGAAGAACGGGCCGCCCGGCTCTTTACCGAGGGCAAGGTGCATGGCACGGCGCATTTCTGCATCGGCGAAGAGGCAACCGGCGTCGGTGTCTGCTGCGCCCTGGCGCGGGAAGACCTCATCGGCCAAACCCACCGCGGGCACAACCAGGCCATCGGCAAGGGGATGAGCATCGACCGGATGATGGCCGAGTTCCTCGGCAAGGAAACGGGCTACTGCAAGGGCCGCGGCGGCTGCATGCACATCGCCGACTTCGGTTCCGGCAGCCTCGGCGCCAACGGGATCGTCGGCGGCGGCATCCCGATCGCCGTCGGGGCCGCCCTCGGCCAGAAATACCGGGGCGACGCGGCGATCACCGTCTGCTTTTTCGGCGACGGGGCGACGAACGAAGGCGCCTTCCACGAGGCCGTCAACCTCGCCTCGGTCTGGAAGCTCCCCATCCTCTTCGTTTGCGTGAACAACTACTACGCCATGTCGACGCCGCTTTCCGCCCACATGAATCTCGAGGACATCGCGGAACGGGCCAAGGCCTACGGCATTCGCGGCCTCTCCATGGACGGCAACGACGTCGTGGCCGTCTACGAGGCCACGCTCGAGGCCAAGGAGTACGTCAAGCGGGAAGGCCCCATGCTCCTCGTCCTCAACACCTACCGCATCATGGGCCATTCCAAGAGCGATCCCCAGGCCTACCGGACCAAGGAGGAGATCGAGTCCTGGAAGTCGCGCGATCCCATCGCGCTCTTCCGCGCCCGCCTGCTCGCGGAGGGGATCTTCGCGGAGGCCGAACTCGAGGCGCTTGAAACGCGGGCCGCGGAGGACATAGCCAAGGCGGTCGCCTACGCGGAAGCGAGCCCCGAACCGCGGATCGATGAAGCCCTCCGCGACGTCTATGTTGGATGAAGGAGCCTGCGATGCGTGAAATTACCTATGCGGAGGCG
>DAINBW010000161.1:0-6382 GCA_036732745.1 Spirochaetales bacterium
ACGGGCGCGACATCCTCGGCGCCTTCGATTATTTCTACAAAAAGGGCCGGCTCGAGATCATCACCTCGGCGGCGACCCACGGCTTCCTCCCGATCTTCCGCGAAAGCGCCGAGGCGGTTTCCGCCCAGATCGAGACCGCGCTCGTCGCGCACCGCCGCGCCTTCGGCAAGCACCCGGCCGGTTTCTGGTTCCCCAACCTCGGCTGGTATCCGGGCCTCGACGAGATCCTGCGCGCCTACAACATCCAGTACGGCATCGTCACGACGCGCGGCGCCCTTCTCGGCGATCCCACCCCCCGCGCCGGCTCCTTCGCCCCCGTCCAGACGCCCTCCGGGCTCACGATGTTCATCCGCGACGCGGCGGCGACCGAGGCCGTCTGGGCGGAGAGCTCGGGCTATCCCGCCGACGCCGCCTACCGCGACTTCTACCGCGACATCGGCTTCGACCTGCCCCTCGACTACGTCGGTCCCTATATAGAGGACGGCGCGACGCGGATCTACACCGGCATCAAATACTGGGCGGTCACCGGCCATACGGACCAGAAGCGGCCCTACGATCCCGAACTCGCGGCCGCCAAGGCGCGGGAGCACGCGCTGTCCTTCCTGGCCGACCGGCTCGCCTCCTCGAAGGAGGCCTCTGCCCTCCTTGACCGACCCGCCCTCATGGTCTGCCCCTACGACGCCGAGCTCTTCGGCCATTGCTGGTTCGAGGGGCCGCTCTGGCTCGAGTCCCTTTTCCGGCAGGCGGCCGCCGAGTCCTCGTCCGAGCTCAAGCTCGTCACCCTCGGCGAGTACCACCGGCTCTTCCCGGAAAACCAGGTTTCCACGCCCGAGTTCTCCTCCTGGGGCTCGGGCGGCTACGCCGAGGTCTGGCTCGACGGCGCCAACGACTGGATCTACCGCCACGTCTTCAAGGCGATCGACCGCATGGTCGAGCTCGCCGAGCGCTTCCCCGACGAGACGGGCCTCCGCGAGCGCATCCTCAACCAGGCCGCGCGCGAGGTCCTCCTGGCGATGGGCTCGGACTGGGCCCTCCTCATGCGCGCGGGCAAGTCGAGCTCCTTCGCCCGCAAGCAGGTGGAGGACGCGATAGCCGACTTCAACCGCATCTACGAGATGCTTTGTTCCAACACCGTCCATACCGAATGGGTCACGCGGCTGGAGAAGCGCAACAACCTCTTCCCCGAGATCAACTACCGGATCTTCCGCAAGAAGCGCTAGGGCGCGGCATGGAGTCCATCGCGCACGGCGCCTTGGCCGCCGCGGCCGGCCTCGCGGCGCTCGCCCTCCTCGCGCCCCTGGCCGTCCTCCAGCTCCGCTCCCGGCGCCTCTCCCGGATTCCCTCCTTCGACGCCCCGCGCTCCTTTTCCTCGCCCCCCGCGACCGCGCTCCTCGTCCTGCTTCCCGTCCTCGCCCTCGCGCATGCCCTCCTGTCCGGCGCCGCGCCGGGCGGCGCCTCGGCTCCCGCCGCGCGGGGCTCCAACGCGCTCGGCTTCCTCGCCGCCGCCGGCGCCCTGTCCGCCCTGGTCGCGGAGGGCGCGCGCCGCGCCGCCCGCGCCCGCCTGCGCGAGCCTTCCCGGGCCGGCGCCGGCCGCGGCCGCCGCGTCCTCGCGCGGCTCCTGCCGCTTCCGCCGGTGGAAGCGTCGCGTCGCTGCCGCGCCGCCTGCCTTTACCTGGCGGCGGCCGCGGCCTCACTGCATGCCGCGGCCGCGGCCGGCCGGGTCGCCGGCGCCGCTGGCCCGGCCCTTCGCGTCGCCGGGATCGCCGCCTTCCTGCTTCTGGCGGCGGCCGGCGCCGGGAGCTTCCTGTCGCGCCTCGGGCGACTGGCCGCCCCGGCATGGAAGGTGGCCGCGGTCCGCCGCGAGACGCCGCTCGCCGCGACGATCCGCGTGGTTCCCGCCCGGGACTCGAGCCGAAGCCAGGGCCGCGGCTCGGGCAGGAGCGAGGGCCGCGGCGCCGACCGGCGCGCGGGGCGTGAAGGCGCCTACCTTCCCGGGCAATACGCCTTCCTCCGCTTCACGGCCTCTTCGCTCCCCGCCGAGGAGCATCCCTTTTTCTGCTCCTCGAGTCCGAGCGAACCGGGCGGTCTCTCCTTCACGATCGGCGCCGCGGGCGACTGGTCGAGCCTGGCCGACCTCGTGGAGACGGAGGAGCCCGCCGTGATCGACGGCCCCTACGGCTCCTTTTCCTACCTTTCGCGCCCCGATCCGCGCCGCCACGTCTTCGTGGCCGGCGGCATGGGCGCGACGCCCTTCCTTTCCACGCTCAACTGGATGGCCGACCGCGACTCCGACCGCGACGTCCTTTTCCTCTGGTCGGTGGAAAACCGGAGCGAGCTCTTCGCGGCCGGGGACCTCGCCTCCTTCTCCAAGACCTTCCCGCGGCTCAAGGTGGTCGTCGTGGCCGAGCGCGATCCGCTCTGGGATGGCGAGCGTGGCCGCGTCGACCGGGCCCTCCTCGAGCGGCTCGTGCCCGCCTTCCTGGGGCGGGCGCCGGGAGGGGCGGGAGGGGCGGGGCCGGACAGCCGCTTCGACTGGAGCTCCGCCGCCTACGCGGTCTGCGATCCCCGCGAGGGCGGGGCCCGCGGGGCCGAGACGGCGGCCGCGCTCCGCGCCCTCGGCGTCCGGCGCCGCGACATCGCCATTGCGGGCTTCGCGCTCTAAAAGGGAGGTTTCTCCATGTCCAAGACCCAGGGCGCGCAGCCCAAGACGAACGCCCTCCGGATCCTGGAGGGCTTCGGCATCGCGCATCGCGTCATAGCCTACGAGGTGGACGAGTCGGACCTGTCGGCGGAGTCGGTGGCGGCCAAGGTGGGGCTGCCGGCGGAGCGGGTCTTCAAGACCCTGGCGCTCCGGGGCGAGAAGGGCGGCGTCTTCCTGGCCTGCGTGCCGGGGGACAGCGAGCTCGACCTCAAGAAGGCCGCCCGCGCCGCGGGGGAGAAGAGCGTGGAGATGCTGCCCCTCAAGGACCTGCAGCCGACGACGGGCTACCTCCGCGGCGGCTGCTCGCCCCTCGGCGCCAAGCGCAAATTCCCCGTCTACGTGGACGAGACCGCCCAGCTCTTCGGGGAGATCTCCGTGAGCGCGGGCCTTCGCGGCCTCCAGGTGCTTCTCGCGCCGGACGACCTCGTGAAGGCCGCGACGGAGCAGCCCGGGGGCTCCTCCGTCGCGCGATATGCGGACTTGATCTAGGTTTCCAGCTCCCAGGCCGCTTCCCTGACCAGTTCCGACACGGTCGGGTGCGCGGCGCGAGACTCGGAGCGCCGCGAGGGGGGATGGGGGATCTGCCCCCATCCCGCAGGCTACATCTCCAGCTCCCAGGCCGCTTCCCTGATCAGTTCGGCGACGGTCGGGTGTGGGAAAATAGCCTCGCGCAGCTCTTCGACCTTCGCGCCGCGCGCGACGAGGGGCTGGAGGCCCCAGACCATCTCGCCCGCGTAGGGCGTCACGAGGGTCGCGCCGAGGAGCCGGCCCGAGCCCTTTTCCGCGAGGAGCTTGACGGCGCCCTGGGCGGCCTGGCCGTTCTCCGCCAGGAAGCGGCCGGAGACGCGGGCGGGCAGGAGGACCTTGGCGTAGTCGAGGCCGGAGGCCTTGGCCTCCTCCTCGGTCATGCCGACGCCCGCGCACTCGGGGTCGCCGTAGACGACCCAGGGGATGGCCTTCCAGGCGATGGAGCGCGGCTTGCCGAGGATGCCGGCGACGGCCGCCTCGCCCATGGCGCTCGCGGAATGCGCGAGGAGGGCGCGGCCCGTGACGTCGCCGACCGCCCAGACGCCGGGAACGTTCGTGCGGAGCTCGTCGTCGACCGTGACGCCCTTCGGCGAGAAGGCGACGCCCGCCTCCTCGAGGCCGATGCCGTTTACGTTGGGCCGGCGGCCGGTCGCCACGAGGACGAGGTCGCCTTCGGCGCTCTTCGCCTCGCCGTTCTTTTCATAGTGGACCGTGCCGCCCTCGATGCGCTCCACGCGGGCGCCCGTCTCGATCGTCACGCCGCGCAGGGTCCGGCGGTAGACGCCGACGAGTTCGCGGTCCATGAAGGGCAGGATCTCGGGAAGCATCTCGACGATGGTCACCTTCGCGCCGATCGCCGCGAAGAAGGACGCGAATTCGACGCCGATGACGCCGCCGCCGACGACGACCAGCCGCGCCGGGGGCTCGGCCAGGGACAGGAGGCCGTCGCTCGTCACGACCTTGGGATTGTCCTTGAGGCCGGGGATGGGCGGAAGGGCGGGGGAGGAGCCCGTCGCGATGATCACGTGCCGCGCCTCGATGACCCTTCCGTCGTCGAGGACCGCGCGCCGCTCCGCGTCGAGGCGGCCGGCGCCCGCGTATACCTCGACGCCGTGCTTTTTCATGCTGAAGTCGATGCCGGCGCGGAGCTTCTGGACGACGTCGTCCTTCCAGGCCATGGCGGCGCCGAAGTCGAAGGCGAGGCCCTCGGCCTTGAGGCCGAATTTGGCGCCTTCCTTCGCGTGCTTGTAAAGCTTGGCCCCCGCGAGGAGGCTCTTCGTGGGAATGCAGCCGCGGTTCAGGCAGGTGCCGCCCAGGTGCTCGCGTTCGACGAGAAGCGTCTTGAGGCCGGCGGCGCCGGCCCTTTCCGCCGCGACGTAGCCGCCGGGGCCGCCGCCGAGGATCAGTAGGTCGTACATGGCCGATAGGGTAGCCCGAGGCGGCCGCCTCGTCAATTCAAATTCGAAGCGCCGTTTCGCGGGTTGAAAAAAACGGCGGCGAGAAAAATCGCCCAAGGACTTGATCTCGGATCGCGCGGCGTGGCAACATGGGACATGGAGCCCCGCGACATCTTCGACAATCTCTCCCCCCTCGACCATCGGTATTGGCTCGCCAATAGGGAAATTTTCGACGCCCTCTCGGAGCGGCTCTCGGAGAAGGCCCGCGTGCGCTACGCCGCGCGCGCGGAAGGAGCCCTCCTCGAGACCCACCTCGAGCTGCGCGGCAAGGCCGATCCGGCGCTCTCGCGCGCGATCGCCGAGGCCGTCGACGGCCTCGATCCCGCCGAGGTCGCCGCCGAGGAGGAGAAGACCCGCCACAACGTCCGCGCCCTCGTCAACGTCCTGCAGCGCCGCTTGCCGGACGGGCTCGCGCCCCTCGTCCACCTCGGCGCGACGAGCGTGGACATCCTCGACACGGCCCGGGCGATGTCGATCCGCGACGCGGTCCTGGAGGTCCTCCTTCCCCTCCTCGCGGAGGTCGAGCTCGAGCTCTGCCGCCTCGCGGTGGACGAGGCGGAGACCGCGCAGGTGGGCCGCACCCACGGCCAGCACGCGGTGCCCCTCACCTTCGGCTTCGCGATGGCCGAGTACGCGAGCCGCCTCGGCAAGTGCGTCCTCCGCGCGGACGAGCTCGCGCGGGGCCTCGTCGGCAAGCTCGCGGGCGCCGTGGGTTCGTACAACGCGCTCTCCATGAGCTACAAGGATCCCGAGGAGGTCGAGCGCCGCTACCTCGCGCGCCTCGGCCTCGCGCCCTCGGAGCACTCGACCCAGCTCGCGGAGCCCGAGCCGATGCTCCGCCTCCTCCTCGAGCTCAACTGCGCCTTCGGCGTGGTCGCGAACCTCGCGGACGACCTCCGCAACCTCCAGCGCACGGAGATCGGCGAGGTCCGCGAGTCCTTCGGCGAGGGGCAGGTCGGCTCCTCGACGATGCCGCAGAAGCGGAACCCCTGGAACTCCGAGCACGTGAAGAGCCTCTGGAAGGCCTTTGCCCCAAGGTCCATGACCTTTTTCATGGACTAGATCTCCGAGCACCAGAGGGACCTGTCCAACTCCGCCAGCGAGCGCTTTGTGGCGGATTACCTCGCGGGCGTTGCCGCCGCGGCCAACCGGGAGCTCAAGGTCCTCCGGGGCCTCGTGGTGGACCGGGAGAGGATGCTGGCCAACCTGGCCCTCTCCGGTGGGGCCGTCCTCGCCGAGCCGGCCTATATCCTCCTCGCCGAGGCCGGGGTGGCCGAGGCCCACGAGGTCCTCCGCCGCCTGACCCTCCGGGCCGAGGCCGAGGGGAAGGCCTTCCAGGAAGTCCTTCTTGGGGATGGGGAGCTTGTGGCGATCCTCGATGCCCGCCTGGCCGCCCTGGGCCTTCCCGCGGCGGCGGTGTTTTTCTCCAGGCCCGAGGCCTACCGGGGCAGGGCAGCCCAGAAGGCCCGGGCTATCGGGGAAGCCTGCCGGGCCCTCGCGGCCGCCCAGCTTGAGGGCGCCAACAGGGACGGCGCGACCGCGAAGGCTAGCGCGACCTAGGAACCAAGGCTCACCGGCCCCCTGCCGGTCCGCCGGCTGGGCAGCCGGGCGAGACGCAGATAGACAATCAGGGGGTTTTTAGCATGTTCGAAGAGGCCTATTCCTACGACGACGTCCTATTGGTCCCAGGCTATTC
>DAINBW010000162.1:0-6356 GCA_036732745.1 Spirochaetales bacterium
GAGGAAGATCGTGAGGATGTTGATGAGGGCGTGCTGGGCGGTGTCCGAGAGGCGGTCCGTCGCGCCGGTTTCCCTGAAGAGGTTGCCGAGCATGAGGGCGCCGATGAGGGGAACGGCCGGCGGGAGGAGAAGGCCGCAGAGGATCGTCACGAGGATCGGGAAGACGACCTTCTCGGTCTTGGAGACATGTCGGATGTCGCCCATGTCGACGGCCCGCTCCTTCTTGGTCGTGAGGGCGCGCATGATGGGCGGCTGGATGATCGGCACCAGGGCCATGTAGGAATAGGCCGCGATGGCGATGGGGCCGAGGAGCTCGGGCTTGAGCCGCGACGTGAGGAAGATGGCCGTGGGACCGTCCGCGCCGCCGATGATGCCGATGCTCGCCGCCGCCTTCATGTCGAAGCCCATGTAGATGGCCAGGACGAAGGGGATGAAGATGCCGAACTGGGCCGCAGCGCCGAGGAGGAGGCTCCTCGGGTTGGCGATGAGGGGGCCGAAGTCGGTCATCGCGCCGACGCCCAGGAAGATGAGGGGCGGGTAGATGCCGAGCTTGACGCCCTGATAGAGGTAATACACGAGTCCGCCGGGCTGGTCGCCGATGGGACCGTCCGTGATGCCCGATATCGGCAGGTTCGCGAGGAGCATGCCGAAGGCGATGGGCACGAGGAGAAGGGGCTCGTACTTCCTGTAAATGCCGAGGTAGAGGAGCACGCACGAAACGGCCAGCATGAGGAGCTGGCCGCCCGTGATGTTCATGAACCCCGTCGATAGAAGGAAGCTATTGATGCTCTCCCACATCGACGCCGGCCTTAGGCGAGGTCGATGAGGGCGTCGCCGGTGTTGACCGCGGCGCCCTGGGGCACGCGGATGGAGGCGATGGTGCCGGCCACGGGCGCGACGATCTCGTTCTCCATCTTCATGGCCTCGAGGATGAGGATGACGTCGCCCTGCTTGACGGCCTGGCCCTGGATCACCTTGAAGGACATGACGGTGCCGGGCATCGGCGCCTTGACCGTGGTCGCGCCGGCGACGGCGCCGCCGACGGAGGGCGCGGGAGCCGCGGGAGCCGCGGCGGGCGCCGCGGCCGGAGCCGCGACGGGGGCCGGAGCAGCGGCGGGGGCGGCGGGCGCGAAGGAGGCGGCGCCGCCGATTTCCTCGACGCCGACGTCGTAGCTCTGGCCGTTGACGGTGATGCGGTATTTCTTCATGGCGGTAGTCTCCTTATCGATGGTTCGCGGGCCGGCAGAGCCGGTCGACGTGTCCCCAGACGGGGGTATTGAATCCGCCGCCGCTTTGCGCGGGGGCGACCGAGGCGATGCGGAAGGATCCGGGCGCCATGCCGCTCGAGGCGGCGACCGCCGCGGCGATCACCGCGACGAGCTCGGGCCCGGCCACGGAAGCGGGCGCGCTGCGCGAATTGAGTTCGGGCAGGGGCGCCGGATCGGCCCGCTTCTTCTCCGGCTTGCGGAAAAAAACGGGAAAAAGGGAAACGACGAGGGCGAGGCCGATGAGGGCGATGAACACCGTCCCCATGCCGAGCCCGGAGAGCGACCATTGGTCCATGCTCGACCCCTCCCCTTAGACGGGGATGTTCCCGTGCTTGCGCGCGGGACCGGACTCGCGCTTCCCGAGGAGCATCGACAGGGCGCTGGCGAGGCGGGGCCTCGTCTCGGCCGGGTCGATCACGTCGTCCACGTAGCCGCGGACGGCCGCCTTGTAGGGATTGGCGAAGTTCTTCTTGTACTCGGCGATCTTCTCCTTCCGCGTGGCGGCGGGATCGGAGGACTCGTCGATCTCCTTCTTGAAGATGATGTTCGCCGCGCCGTCGGGGCCCATGACCGCGATCTCCGCGGTCGGCCAGGCCAGGACCTGGTCGGCGCCGAGGTGGCGGGAGCACATCGCGATGTAGGCGCCGCCGTAGGCCTTGCGGAGGATCACCGTGATCTTGGGCACGGTCGCCTCGGAGTAGGCGTAGAGGATCTTGGCGCCGTGGCGGATGACGCCGCCGTGCTCCTGGCCGACGCCGGGGAGGTAGCCGCCGGTGTCCACGAGGGTCACGAGGGGAATGTTGAAGGAGTCGCAGAAGCGGATGAAGTGCGCGGCCTTGTCGCTCGCGTTGATGTCGAGGACGCCGGCCATGGACTTCGGCTGGTTGGCGATGATGCCGACGGAGCGGCCGCCGAGGCGCGCGAAGCAGGTGACGATGTTCTGCGCGTAGATCGGCTGGACCTCGAGGTAGTCGCCGTCGTCGAAGATGCGGGCGATCACGTCGCGGACGTCGTAGGGCTTGTTCGGCGACTCGGGGATGATCTCCTCGAGGGCCTCGTCGGTCCGCGCGACGGGGTCGGCGGTGGCGGCCAGGGGCGCGTCCTCGATGTTGTTGGAGGGGAGGAAGGAGAGGAGCTTCTTGATGCCGGCGATCGTCGCGGCCTCGTCGGCGTAGGTGAAGTGCGCCACGCCGCTCGTCGCCGCGTGGACAGTGGCGCCGCCGAGGGCCTCGGCGGTGACGTCCTCGCCGGTGACGGCCTTGATGACCTGGGGACCGGTGATGAACATGTTGGAGGTCTTCTCGGTCATGACGACGAAGTCGGTCAGGGCGGGCGAGTAGACCGCGCCGCCGGCGCAGGGGCCCATGATGACGGAGATCTGGGGCACGACGCCCGAGGCCTTCACGTTCCGGAAGAAGATGTCGCCGTAGCCGCAGAGGGCGTCGACGCCTTCCTGGATGCGGGCTCCGCCCGAGTCGTTGATGCCGATGACGGGCGCGCCGACCTTGACGGCCATGTCCATGGCCTTGCAGATCTTGGCCGCGTGCATCGCGCCGAGGGAGCCGCCGATGACGGTGAAGTCCTGGGCGAAGACGTAGACGAGGCGGCCGTCGACGCGGCCGTAGCCGGTGACGACGCCCTCGCCGGGCGCCTCGACCTCGGCCATGCCGAGATCGACGCAGCGGTGCTCGACGAAGGCGTCGAGCTCGGTGAAGCTTCCCGCGTCGAGGAGGGACTCGATGCGCTCGCGCGCGGTCATCTTGCCCTTCTCGTGCTGGGCGGCGACGCGCTTCGGGCCGCCTCCCTCCGTTACCTTCTTGCGGCGTTCCGCAAGTTCGCGAATCTTATCATCCATATATAAAACCGTCCTTGTTGGATCGATGGAGATCCCTTCGTCATTGTAGCCCCGAGTTCCCCGACGCGGTGACGCGGCGGCGACGCTCGGGGCGCGGATTCCTAGTCGCCCTTGCGCTCGCAGAGCTCGACGAGGACGCCGCCCGTGGCCTTCGGATGGAGGAAGGCGATCTTGGCGCCGCCGGCGCCGTAGCGCGGCTTCTCGTCGATAAGGCGCACGCCCTTTTCCTTGAGCTCGGCCAGCGCCGCCTCGATGTCGGCGACGCGGTAGGCGATGTGCTGCATGCCGGCGCCCTTCGCGGCGATGAACTTGCCGATCGGGCCCTCGGGGTCGGTGGACTCGAGGAGCTCGACCTCGGTGCCGCCCAGGGGGAGGAAGGCCGTGCGGACCTTCTGCTCCTCGACGGTCTCGGTGCCGTGGAGCTCGAGCCCGAGCACGCCGGTGTAAAAGGCGAGGGCGTCGTCGAGCTTCTCGACGGCCACGCCGATGTGATCAACCTTCAGGACCTTCATAGCATTCCCCCTTTTGAAAGCGCGGCGAAGAGCTCCTCGGCCGCGCCGTAGACGTCTTCCCCACCGGCCAGGACGGCCCTGGCGAGGGCGTCCTCCCGCGAGCGTCCGGCTCCGCCCTCCAGGGCGTCGAGGAGCCTGAACGCGATGAGACCGCGCATTTCCGCGCGGATGCCCTCGAGCCGCCGCTCTTCGAGCTTACCAGAAGCCTCGAGACCGCGTCGATGGGCGATGATGGCGTCCGCGAGCGCCTCGACCCCCTCCCCCGTCTCGGCGACGGTCTTGAGGACGGGAGGCAGCTCCGAATCGGCTGCAAGATTGACATTATATGCGCTTTCTGTCAAATGGTGGGCAAGCTCCTCGGGCGACATGGCGATCGCGCCGGGGGTCGCGGGGGCCGGCGCCGATTGGGCGGGCGCCGCGGCCGAGCCCTGGTAGCCAGGACCCGTGACGGAGCCGCGTCCGCGAAGGCTATCCACCGGCTGCGGCAGGGCCGCCCGCTTGAGGGAGGCGGCCGTTTCGAGCATGCCGCGGATCTCGCGGACCACGCGGTCCGAGCCCTCGCGGTCGGACTTGTTGACGACAAAGACGTCGCCGATCTCCATGATGCCGGCCTTGATGACCTGAATGTCGTCGCCGAGGCCGGGCACGGAAACGAGCGCCACGGTGTCGGCGATCTTCACGATGTCCACCTCGGACTGGCCGACGCCGACGGTCTCGATGACGACGTAGTCGTAGCCGGCCGCGTCGAGGACGCGGGCGGCGGCCTGGGTCGCCCGGGAAAGGCCGCCGAGCCGCCCGCGCGAGGCCAGGCTCCGGATGAAGACGCCCTCGTCCGTCGCGTGGCCCTGCATCCGGAGGCGGTCGCCGAGGATGGCGCCGCCCGTGAAGGGGCTCGAGGGGTCGACGGCGAGGACGCCGACGCGGGCCCCGCGCGAGCGGAAGACCCCGATCAGCTTGTCGGTGAGGGTGCTCTTGCCGGAGCCGGGCGGCCCCGTGATCCCGATGAGATGCGCCTTGCCGTGCCGCCCGCGAAGGGCGCGCATCGCCTCCTCGGCGGCGGGATCGCCGTCCTCGAGGTAACTGATGAGGCGGGCGACGGCGCGGATCTCGCCGTCGGCGACGCGCTCCGCGAGGCCGCGATCGGCGCGGGGCCGATCGCCGGACCCCGCGGGGTTGCCGGAACGCATACGTCCTACTTTCGCTTGATGTTGTTCCTGATGAAGTCGATCGTCGACTTGGTCGGCGTGCCGGGCCCGAAGACCGCGGCGACGCCCTTGGACTTCAGGAAGTCGTAGTCCGCCTCGGGGATCACGCCGCCGCCGATGACGAGAATGTCCGCGGCGCCCTTCTCCACGAGGAGCTCGGTGACGCGCGGGAAGAGGTGGTTGTGCGCCCCCGAAAGGATGGAGAGGGCGACGACGTCGACGTCCTCCTGGATGGCGGCCGTGACGATCTGCTCGGGGGTCTGGCGGAGGCCGGTGTAGATGACCTCCATGCCGTCGTCCCGGAGCGCGCGGGCGATGACCTTGGCGCCGCGGTCGTGGCCGTCGAGGCCCGGCTTGGCGACTAACACTCGTATCTTCTTGTCCATGTCGGGCCTCCCTTAGAACATCACGCTCGGCTTGTACTCGCCGAAGACGCCGCGCATGACGTCGCAGATCTCGCCGAGGGTCGCGTAGGCGCGGACCGCCTCGAGGATCGGGGGCATCAGGTTCGCGTCGCCCTTGGCGGCGGTCTCGAGGGCGGCCAGGGCCGTCTTGACGCGGGCGTTGTCGCGCTTGGCGCGGAGGGCGCGGAGCTTCTCCACCTGGCGCTCGCCGACCGAGGGGTCGACGCGGAGGAGGCCCTCGGGCGCCTTCTCCTTGACCTGGAACTTGTTGAGGCCGACGACGACGCGGTCGCCCTTCTCGACGTCCATCTGGTAGCGGTAGGCGGAGTCCTGGATCTCCTGCTGCACGTAGCCCTGCTCGATGGCCTTCACGGCGCCGCCGAGCTCGTCGATGCGCTTGAGGTAGGCGAGCGCCTCCTCCTCGACGCGGTTCGTGAGGCTCTCCACGTAGTAGGAGCCGGCGAGGGGATCGACCGTCTCCGCCGCGCCCGACTCGTAGGCGATGATCTGCTGCGTGCGGAGCGCGATGCGGACCGAGTCCTCCGTGGGGAGGGCCAGGGCCTCGTCGCGGCTGTTCGTGTGCAGGGACTGGGTGCCGCCGAGCACGGCGGCGAGGGCCTGGAGCGCGACGCGGACCACGTTGTTGTCCGGCTGCTGCGCGGTGAGCGTGGAGCCGCCGGTCTGGGTGTGGAAGCGGAGCATCCAGCTCTTGGGGTTCTTGGCGCCGAAGCGCTCCTTCATGATCTTGGCCCAGACGCGCCGCGCGGCGCGGTACTTGGCGACCTCCTCGAAGAGGTCGTTGTGGGCGTTGAAGAAGAAGGAGAGGCGGGGGGCGAAGTCGTCGACGTCGAGCCCGGCCTTGACCGCCGCCTCGACGTAGGCGATGCCGTCGGCGATGGTGAAGGCGACCTCCTGGGAGGCGGTGGAGCCAGCCTCGCGGATGTGGTAGCCGGAGATGGAAATCGTGTTCCAGTTCGCGACTTCCTTGGAGCAGTACTCGAAGATGTTCGTGATGAGGCGCATCGAGGGCGCGGGCGGGAAGATGTAGGTGCCGCGCGCCACGTACTCCTTGAGGATGTCGTTCTGGATCGTGCCGTTGAGCTTGTCCGGCG
>DAINBW010000163.1:0-6353 GCA_036732745.1 Spirochaetales bacterium
TCCAAGGAGCGCGTGGTCTTCCTCGCGCCGCCGGCCCTCGCGGCCATCGCCGCCTACCTGCCGCTCCGCGCCGCCAGGGTGGCCAAGGCCGCGGCCGAGACGCGCGTCGAGGCCGCGGCCGCCCGCGAGCGCCTGCGCTCCGCCGCGATGGCCGCCGCCGCGAGCTGCGCCACGCTCGCCGACGCGCCGGCGGAGGACGAGCCCGGCGCCGGCGGGGCCGGCGGGAAAGCGGGCGGCGAGGCGGGCGCGCGCCGCGGCGATCCCCTTTTCGTCAACGCGCGGGGCGGGCGGCTCACGGAGCGCGGGGTCGAGTGGATCGTGGACGGCTACGCGGAGCGCGCGGGCCGGAACCGGCGCGTATCCCCCCACGTCTTCCGGCACAGCTTCGCGACGCACCTCGTCGCCCGGGGGGCGGACATCCGCACCGTCCAGGAGCTCCTCGGCCACGCGAGCGTCTCCACCACGCAGATCTACGCCCATGTCGACATGGAGCGTCTCAAGAAGGTATACGACCAGGCCCATCCGCACGGCGGGGCCGCGCGGGGAGGGACGGCCGAGCCGTCCGGGCCTTCGCGGGGAAGGAAAGGGAAACCATGACGAAGATCAGATCGACCACGGTGATAGCGGTCAGGCGCGACGGCAAGGTGGCGATGGCGGGCGACGGCCAGGTCACGATGGGCGAAACCATCATGAAGAACAACGCCCGCAAGGTGCGGACGATCCGGGACGGCTCCGTCCTCGTGGGCTTCGCCGGCGCCACCGCCGACGCCTTCACCCTCTTCGACCACTTCGAGGAGAAGATGGCCGAATTCCAGGGCGACCTCACGCGGGCCGCCGTCGAGCTGGCCAAGGCCTGGCGCACCGACAAGATGCTCCGCAAGCTGGAGGCCCTCCTCCTCGTGGCGGACGCGGAGCGGACCCTCCTCATCTCCGGGACCGGCGACGTGATCGAGCCGGCGGCCGACGCGATCGCGATCGGCTCCGGCGGCAACTACGCCTATTCCGCCGCGCTCGCCTACCTCGACGCCACCGAGCTCTCCGCCGCGGAGATCGCCAAGCGCAGCCTCGCGATCGCCGGGGGGATCTGCATCTACACGAACGACCGCATCCTCGTGGAGGAGCTGGCATGAGCGCCTCCTTCGCGGAACTCACGCCCCTCAAGGTCGTGGAGGAACTCGACCGCTACATCGTGGGCCAGAACAAGGCCAAGCGCGCCGTCGCGATCGCGCTCCGCAACCGCCTCCGGCGCGAGCGGCTCAGCGAGGACATCCGCGACGAGATCGCCCCCAAGAACATCCTCATGATCGGGCCGACGGGCGTCGGCAAGACGGAGATCGCGCGCCGCCTGGCGCGGCTCTGCGGCGCTCCCTTCCTCAAGGTTGAGGCGACCAAGTACACCGAGGTCGGCTACGTCGGCCGCGACGTCGAGTCCATGGTCCGCGACCTCATGGCCGCCGGCGTCGCCATGGTCAAGGGCGAGATGCAGCAGGGCCTGGCCGAGGAGGCCGCCCGCCGCGCCGAGGAGCGCCTCCTCGACCTCCTCCTGCCCGGGCTCAAGTCGGCCGACATGCCCATCGGCGACACCCAGGCGGTCGTCGTCTCCCCCGCGGCCGGCTCGGGCGACGGCACCCGCGAAAAGTTCCGCGCCATGTTGCGGGCCGGCAAGCTCGATTCCCGCGAGGTGGAACTCCTCGTCCAGGCCGCCTCCTCGCCCGCCCTGGAGCTCCTCGGCGGGAACCAGATGGAAGAGATGGAAGCCGCCCTGGGCGGCCTTTCCGGCCTCTTCGGCGGCAAGAAGAAGCGCCGCCTCGTCTCCGTGAAGGAGGCCAAGGCCATCCTCGAGGCGGAGGAGCTCGACAAGCTCGTGGACCACGACAAGGCCGTGGAGGAGGCGCGCAGGCGCGTCCAGGAGATGGGCATCGTCTTCATCGACGAGATCGACAAGATAGCGAGCCGCGAGGGCCGGAGCGCCGGCGGCGTCGACGTCTCCCGGGAAGGTGTCCAGCGCGACATCCTCCCCATCGTCGAGGGCTCGACGGTGAGCACGAAGTGGGGCCCGGTCGACACGAGCCACGTCCTCTTCATCGCGGCGGGCGCCTTCAACGTCTCCAAGCCCACCGACCTGATCCCCGAGCTCCAGGGCCGCTTCCCGATCCGCGTCGAGCTCGAGGCCCTGACCGCCCGCGATTTCGAGCGCATCCTCACCGAGCCGAGGAACGCCCTCGTGAAGCAGTACACGATGCTCCTGTCCGCGGAGGAGGTGAGCCTCGAATTCGCGCCGGCCGCGGTCGCGCGCATCGCCGAGATCGCGGCCGCCGCGAACGCCCGCACCGAGAACATCGGCGCCCGGCGCCTCCAGACCGTGATGGAACGCCTCCTCGAGGACCTGTCCTTCGACGCGCCGACCATGGGCGGCGCCAGGGTCCTCGTCGACGAGGCCTACGTGGACGCCCGGTTCAAGGACTTCGCCGAGCGCCAGGACCTTTCGAAGTACATACTGTAGCGCGGCGCGGGGCCGGAGGGCCCCCCGCGGCTTGTTTCCCTCATGTCGGGGGGACGGACGGCCGATGAGGATAGTTGAGGAGAGATAGATGTTCGAAGCGACTTCTTTCGGCAAGACGGTGGACATCCTCAAGCGCTCCATGGACGTGTCCATGCTGCGCCGGGACGTCATAGCCGACAACATGGCCAACTCCGACGTGCCCAATTTCAAGCGTTCCGTCGTCAATTTCGAGGCCTCCCTCAAGAAGGCCCTGGAATCCGAGGGACTCCGGCCCGCGCTCGAGATGACGGTCACGGACGAAAAGCACGTCCCGAGCTTCCGTCCCGTCGATTACCGGAGCGTCGAGCCCCGCCGCGTCCTCGACTATCTCTCCGCCTCCAAGAACAACGGCAACAACGTGGATCCGGAGGAGGAGCTCATGGCCTCCGTCCAGAACCAGCTCATGTACACGCTCATGACCCAGGCCACGAACTTCGAGTTCAGCCAGGTCAATCTCGTGCTGCGGTAAGGAAGGCCAGCCGTGGGACTCTTCACGTCGATCAACATCGCCGCCTCGGGCATGACCGCGGAGCGCCTCCGCTCCGACGTCATCGCCGACAACATCGCCAACGCGTCCACCACGAGGACGCCCGAGGGCGGAACCTTCAGGCGGAGCCGGGTCATCCTGCGGCCCCGCGTGGACCAGCCCTATTTCCGGCTGCCCTTCCTGCCCGAGCAGATGGACAACGGCGTCGGCAAGGGCGTCCGCGTCTCCGAGGTGCAGAAGGACATGAGCCCGCCCCGCCTCGTCTACGACCCGACCCATCCCGACGCGATCAAGACCGGCCCCAAGGCGGGCTACGTCGAGATGCCCAACGTCAACATCGTCACGGAAATGGTCGACCTCATAGCCGCCTCGCGCGCCTACGAGGCGAATTCCGCCATCGCCAACGGTTCCAAGGCCATGTTCCTCAAGGCCTTGGAGATCGGGAGGTAATGAATGCTGCCCATCAACGTAGGACCGGCCGCCGGCGACATCGTTCGGCTTGCGCGAACCAATCCCATGCATTACACTGCGAACGGCCTCGTCGGGGCGCCGGTCGGCAAGGCCGAAGGGAACGCCGAGGGGGGCTCGAGCTTCGAGAACGCGATGCTCAAGGCGATGGACGGCGTCAACGCCTACCAGAACCAGAGCAGCGACCTCGTCCAGCAAATGGCGGTCGACCCGGATTCCGTGGACGCGCACGACGTGACGGTCGCCATGGCCGAGGCCAACCTTTCGCTGAACATCGCGCGGACGATCATGGATCGCGTCGTCCGCGGCTGGAAGGAAGTCATAAACACGAGGTGACGGGCGCGCCGGGCCCGACGCCCGGGACGCGAGGCCTTGGGGAAGGCCCTTCGCGTCCCGGCGGGGTCCCGGAATGACAGGCGCGGCCGAAAGCCGATGGAGCGGGTCCTCGCGGGCCCGCGCTGGGGGGGGACATGAACGAGTGGTTCAAGAAATTCTTCGGACAGCTCAAGGCCCTGTGGGGCAAGTGGAGCCTGGTCCAGAAGCTCATCCTCGGGGGGATCGTGCTGGCCGCCGTCGTGGCCCTCGTCCTCCTCCTGCGCGTCTCCTCGACGCCCACCACCGTCAAGCTGCTCGGCACGCCCATCAAGACGGAGGAAGAGCTCCGCCTCATCACGAACCGCCTCGACACCGAAGGCATCCCCTACGACGTGGGGGAGGGCAACATCCTCTACGTGAAGGACGAGCGCACCGCCCTCCGCGCCAAGGGCATCCTGATCCGCGAGGACCTGATCCCCAAGGGCACGGATCCCTGGGCCATCTTCGACATGGAGCGCTGGACCATCACGGACTTCGAGCGCAACGTCAACCTCCGGCGCGCCGTCACGCAGGCGGTCACGCGCCACATCGAGGCCCTGGACGACGTCGACAAGGCCAACGTCACCATCGTCATGCCGGAACGCCAGCTCTTCCAGGAGGACCAGAAGCCGGTCACCGCGAGCGTCATCCTCTTCCCCAAGCCCGGCTCCGACCTGATCCAGAACCGGAAGAAGATCGAGGGCGTGCAGAAGGTGCTCCGCTTCGCGGTGGAGGGGCTCATCGACGAGAACATCGTCATCACGGACTCCAACGGCGTCATCCTCAACGATTTCGCCAACCTCGCCGACTTCGACCGCCTCGAGAAGACCAAGCGGGAGCAGAAGCTCATCCGCGAGCTCGAGTCGCAGTACCGCGCCCAGGTCCTCAAGGCCCTCCAGCAGATCTACACGCAGGACCGCGTCCGCGACCTCAACATCAAGATCGACATGGACATGTCCAAGAAGCTCGTCAAGACCGAGGAGTACTTCCCGGTCCAGATGAAGCCGGACAACCCGAACACCCCCTACGACGACTCGGAGATCGCCGCCTCCATCACGAGGTCCAAGACCACGAGCGAGACCAAGTGGGAGGGCACGGGCTTCAATCCGGAGGGGCCCGCCGGCGCCGAGGGCCAGACCGCCCCCGCCTACAAGGACCTCCAGAACATGGTCGGCAAGATGACCCAGACCTCGCTCACGCAGAACGAGGAGGTCAACAAGCGCAACGTCGACGAGGAGCGCTCGCCGTCGATCGAGCGCGTGACCGTCTCCGTCAACATCGACGGCCAGTGGCGCTGGAAGTACGACGAGAAGGGCAACCTCAGGATGACGCCCCAGGGCGGCATCGACCGCGACTACCTGCCCGTGCCGCCCGAGGAGCTCAAGCAGGCCGAGGAGCTCATCAAGGGCGCCGTCGGCTACGACCGCGCGCGCGGCGACGCCGTCGCGGTGCAGAGCATCCGCTTCGACCGCAGCGCCCAGTTCCTCGAGGAGGACGCGGCCTACCGGCGCAAGCAGCAGGTGAACCAGATCGTCCTCTTCTCGCTGATCGGCCTCGCCGTCCTCATGATCGCCTTCATCGTCTTCCGCGTCGTCTCCCGCGAGCTCGAGCGGCGGCGCCGGATCATGGAGGAGAAGCGCGCCCTCGAGCAGCAGATGCTCCGCGAGAACGCCATCCGCCAGGCAGAGGAACAGAACATCGAGGTGTCGATGTCCGTCGAGGAGCGCAAGCGCCTCGAGCTCCAGGAGCACGCCATCAACATGGCGAAGGAGCACCCGGAGGACGTCGCCCAGCTCATCCGCACCTGGATCAGGGAGGAATGACCTATGGCCCAGCAGGCTCAGGCTAAGGGGAAGGGCGGCGGCGGGGCCGCGGCGGCGGGGGGCGCCCCCGCCAAGAAGGTCCCCAAGAGCATCAAGGACATGAGCGGCCGCACCAAGGCCGCGATCTTCCTCGTCACGCTCGGCTCGGAGATCTCCGCGGAGATCTTCAAGCACCTGCGCGAGGACGAGATCGAGACCCTGACCTTCGAGATCGCGCGCCTCGACACCATCGAGTCGGAGCAGAAGGACGCCGTCCTCACGGAGTTCCAGGAGCTCATGATGGCCGCGGAGTTCATCTCCTCGGGCGGCATCGACTACGCGCGCGAGCTTCTCGAGAAGGCCCTCGGCTCCCAGAAGGCGATCGACGTCATCAACCGCCTGACCTCGAGCCTCCAGGTCCGCCCCTTCGACTTCATCCGGCGCACCGATCCGGCCCACCTCCTCAACTTCATCCAGACCGAGCATCCGCAGACCATCGCCCTCATCCTCGCCTATCTCGAGCCCGGCAAGGCCGCCTACATCCTCCAGAAGCTGCCGCACGACATCCAGTCGGACATCGCCAAGCGCATCGCCGCGATGGACCGGACCTCGCCGGAGACGCTCCGCGAGGTCGAGCGCGTCCTCGAGAAGAAGCTCTCCACCCTCTCGAGCGAGGACTTCACCGCCGCCGGCGGCGTCG
>DAINBW010000164.1:0-6346 GCA_036732745.1 Spirochaetales bacterium
CTCGAGGCCGGAGGGCGCGGCGGGGTGACGATAGCTGATTTCCAGGCGGCCGGCTCGGTCGGGGCCCGGGGCGGGGTCGGCCCCGTCCGGGGAGAGTTCCGCGAGGGCGAGGCCGAGCCAGGCCCGCTTGAGCTCGCCGCCGCGGAAAAGGCCGGGAAGGACCCGGACGATCCAGCGCGAGGGGATGGCGAAGTTGAGCCCCTGGAACTCGGGCAGGCCCGCGAAGACGACGCCGGCCACGCGACCCTCGCCGTCGACGAGGGGACCGCCGGAGTTGCCCGGGTTGATCGCGGCGTCGACCTGCAGCGCCTCGCCCGTCTGGAGGATGCGGCGGCCGCCGGCCGAGACGATGCCCGCCGTCACCGTGTTCTCGAGCCCGGCGGGCGAGCCGATGGCGTAAATGCGGTCGCCGGGCAGGGGCGGCTCGCCGGAATCCATGGCGAAGACGTATTCGGGGAGGGCCTCCACCTTGAGGAGGGCGAGATCGAGGAGGCGGTCCCAGCCGACGACCTTGGCGGGTATGCGGAGTTCCGGGGCGTCGGAGGGGCGGACCGTCAGGCGCGAGAAGCCCTCGTATTTCGGGTCCACCTCGCTTTCGACGACGTGGTAGTTCGTGAGCACATAGCCCGCGCGGTCGACGTAGAAGCCCGTGCCGAGCACGCGGTCGGGGATGCCGACGCCCTGGGTCATCCTGATGCCGCGGTCCACGCGGATCGTCACGACGCCCTTTCGCATGTCTGCCATCGCGTCGCGCGAGGAAAGGAAGGCGGCGGCGGCGGGCTCGAGGGTCTCGCCGAGGCCCGCGAGCTCGGCCTGGAGCCTGGCGAGGACCGGCCGGTTCCGCGCCGCGAGGGACCTGGAGCACCAGGCGCGGAGCTCGGGAAGGCCGGCGGCGGGCGCCTGAGCGGCGCGGCGGGCGTCGAGGGATTCGAGGTACACGAGGAGGCCGGCCAGCTCCAAGCCCTTGCCCCAGAGGGCTTCGGCCTCGGCGGCGAGGAGCTCCGCCTCCCGGGCGGGAAGGGCCGCGGCGACGGATCGGGCGGCTTCGAGCATGAGGGGCCCGAGACTGGCCGAGGCGGCGAAGGCTCGGAGGCTCCGCAGGGCGGAGAGGGCGGTCCGTCGGTCGCCCGAAGCCAAGGCCGCGTCATGGCGGGCCAGGAAAGCCTCCGCCGCCTTGGCGGCGATGGCGGCCAGTTCGGCGGGAGCCGGCCCCTCGGAGCCCGCGGGGGCGCCGGACGCGGCGGAAGCGGAGGCCGCCGCGCGCTCAAGCAGGAAGGCGGCGGATTCGGCGGCCCGGGCGGGCTCCTTTTCCAGCAGGGCTTCGAGCTCGGCGAGCTTGAGGCGGCCGTAGCCCGGCTCGGGCTCGCGGACCGGGGAGGGAGCCCCGGCGCAGGAGGCGAGAAAAAGGGCCGCCGCGAGGGTCGCAACGAGGGCGGAGGCCGGCGCGAGGGCGGAGGCCGGCACGAGGGCGCGCGAAGCGGCGGTCCGGGACGGGAGGGTCAGGCGGGTCGGAAAGCGCGCCGGGCGGATCACGGAACCAGCTCCGCGAAGGCCCGGTCGGCGGCGAAGACAAGTCGGTAGGTGCGATTCATATACCGGTAAACGCCTTCGGCGGAGGGAAGGTTACTCCCAATATCGAAAGGCTTCTCGCCGATCCAGGACAGGCGCGGATTGGCGTCGGGCACCAGGGCCAAGGCCTTGCCGTCGCGGCTTACGCCGACGAGGAGGCCGTCCGAGTCGAAGCGCAGGGTCTCGTCGAAGCGGCCGTCGAAGCGGCTCGAGAACTCCCTGACCCTGCCCCCGTCGGGAAGCTGGTATTCGACGGCGTCAAAGGAGCCGTTCGCGTCGAAATCCCATTCCTTGCGCCGCGGCGGGGCGGTCTCCTCGCGGTATTCGAAGAGCCCGTCGCCGTCGGCGTCGATCCTGATCCAGGCAATGCCGGCCTCGTCGGCGGGATTCGCGGCGTCGGAGGCCGGGGAAAGCGGCCCGCGGTGGCGCTCGGTTTCAAAGCGGCCGTCGCCGTCGGCGTCGACGTACTCGACGCCCGGCCGGCCCTTGGAGAACTCGAGGGTCGAATAGAGCCGGCCGTCGCGCCGGCGATCCACCCGAAGCGGCAAGCCGCCCTCGAGATGGGCGATTTCCTCGCCGTCGGGGCCGGAGGAAATGCGCAGGAGGGCCAGGCCGGCGGCCGCCCGCTCCGTCGGCGCCGGAGTCCCGGCCCGCCGCGCGACGTAGAAGCGCGATTCGCGGCGCCCGTCCAGGGGCTCGAGCGCCAGGGCGGCCAGGGGAAAGGCCTCGGGAGCGAAGCGAAATTCGACCGAGGTTCCGGAGGGATCCAGGAAGCGGATCTTCGCGGCCTGGGGATAGTCCGCGTATTCGACGAGGATGGTGGAGCCGCCGAGGCTGAAGGCCAGGGAGGACGGCAGGCCGCGCGAAAACTCGGCCGCGAGGTCGTCGGCGCCGTCCTGGTCCGCGTCGAGGCGCCAGGAGACGATGAAGCCGCGGCGGTACCGCGTCGATTCCTCCCGCCAGCCGTCCCGGTCGCGGTCGGCCAGGAGGCGCCCGGAGAAGGCGGCCAGGGCCGCTTCGAGGGCCGCCCTTCCCTTCTCCGAGCCGAGTAGCCGCGGCAGGCCGGCGACCAGGTCGAGGTCGAGGGAGGCGAGGTCCCCGCCGGCGAAGATCTCGGCGACGGCTGCCTCCTCGCCGAGGATGCCGTACTCGAGCGCGAGGAGGCTCGCGCGGGCCGAGCCGCGGCCGAGGGCGCGGAAGGCCAGCACCGCGTCGCGGCGGGCCTGGGGCGCGGCCATGAAGGGCGCGGCGAGGACGAGGAGTTCGGGGTCGAGCTCGGCGAGGGCTCGGAGCCGGCCGAGGAAGAGGTCGGCCAGGGCGCGCTCGGCGGCGGCGGCGGCCGCCTCGCCGGCCCGCTCGAAGAAGAGCCGGGCGAGCCGGGGGTCGTCGGGATGGCGGCGGGCGGCGCGGGCGAGTTCGGCCATCGCGTCGGCGCTGCGGCCGAGGCCGAGGAGGGCCAGGGCCGCGAGCCGGGCGTCCTCCGCGCCGGCCGGACCGGCCTCGGCGCCGAGGGCGCCGAGGTCGGCGAGGGCCCGCTCGTAGGAGCGCGTGCGCACGAGAAGGGAGGCGCGGAGCCGCAGCGCCGCGGCGGGCTCGTAGTCGGCGAAGCGGCCGGAGGCCAAGCCGGCGTCGAGGGAGGCGAGGGCGAAGCGGACATCGCCTTCGGATTCGAGGGCCGCGAGGGCGGCCAGGTAGCGGAGGTCGGCGTCGAGCCCGTCGAGGGCCAGGCCCTCCGCGGCGATCCGGCCGGCCCCGGCCCAGTCGCCCCCGGCGGCGGCCCGCCGGGCGGGTTCGAGGAAGGGGCTCCGAGCGGCCGCGGCGGCGGGCGGCGGACCCGCGGCCAGCGGGGGCGCCGCGGCCAGGAGGAAGGCGGCGAGGGAAAGCGCGGCCGCGCGGGCCGCTCGTCGCGCCGCCCGCACGGCTAGGCCTCCGGCGCCTTGCGGGGCGGGAAGCCGAAGAGCTGGCGGATGTCCTCGTCGAGGAGGGTCTCCTTGACGATGAGTTCCTCGGCGAGCCGGTCGAGTTGGTCGCGGTGCTCGGTGAGGATGGCCAGGGCCCTGCCGGCGGCCTTCTCCAGGAACTCCCGGACGGAGCCGTCGATCTTCATCGCCGTGTCCTCGGAGTAGTCCTTGTGGCGGGCGATCTCCTTGCCGATGAAGATGGGCTCCTCTTCCTGGCCGTAGGAAACGGGCCCCATCGACTCGGCCATGCCCCATTCGCACACCATCTTGCGGGCGAAGTCGGTCGCCTGACGGAGGTCCTGGGCGGTGCCCGTCGTGGTCTCGCCGTAGACGATCTTCTCCGCCGCGTAGCCGCCGAAGGCGAAGACCATGTAGTCCTCGAGCCAGCTCTTCGTGTGGGAGTAGGCGTCCTTCTCGGGCAGGGCCAGGGCGAGCCCGAGGGCCCGGCCGCGGGGAATGACGGTGACCTTGTGAAGGGGGTCGGCGTGCTTCAGGTAATAGAGGGTCAGGGCGTGGCCGGCCTCGTGGACAGCCGTGGCGCGCTTCTCCTCGTCGGTGATGAAGAGGCTCTTCCGGGCGGCGCCCATGAGGATCTTGTCGCGCGCCTCCTCGAAATCCTCCATCGCGACGAGGGTCCGGTCCTTGCGGATGGCGAAGAGCGCCGCCTCGTTGACGAGGTTGGCGAGGTCGGCGCCGCTGGTGCCGGGGGTCGAACGGGCGACGATCTTGGAATCGACCGCGGGATCCACGGGGATCTTCTTCATGTGGATGGAGAGGATCTGCTCGCGCTCCTGGACGTCGGGCATCGCGACGACGACCTGGCGGTCGAAGCGGCCGGGCCGGAGAAGCGCCGGGTCGAGGACGTCGGGGCGGTTCGTGGCGGCGAGGATGATGACGCCGTCCTTCGTGTCGAAGCCGTCCATCTCGACGAGCATCTGGTTGAGGGTCTGCTCCCGCTCGTCGTGGCCGCCGCCGTAGCCGGCGCCGCGGGTGCGGCCCACGGCGTCGAGCTCGTCGATGAAGATGATGCAGGGGGCGCTGCGCCGGCCCTGGTCAAAGAGGTCGCGGACGCGGCTGGCGCCCACGCCGACGAACATCTCCACGAAGTCGGAGCCCGACATGTGGAAGAAGGGCACGTTCGCCTCGCCGGCGACGGCCTTGGCCAGGAGGGTCTTGCCGGTGCCCGGCATGCCCACGAGAAGGACGCCCTTGGGGATCCGGGCGCCCATCTTGACGAATTTCTGCGGGTTCTTGAGGTAGTCGACGACTTCCTGGAGCTCGTACTTGGCTTCCTTCTGGCCGGCGACGTCCGCGAAGGTGATCTTCTTGGCGGGCTCGACGTAGCGCTTGGCGCGGCTCTTGCCGAAGCTGAAGGCCTTGTTGTTGCCCTGGACCTGGCGGAACATCATCCAGAGGATGAAGAAGCCGAAGAACCAGGGGATGAACTCCACGAGGAGCTGCCAGGGGGAGACGCCCTTGAGGCCGCCGGAGACCTTGACGCCCTTTTCCCGGAGGCCCTGGAGGAGGACGGGATCGTTGTAGGGTATGGTGGTGCGGAAGAGGGCGGTCGTGCCCGTCCGGCCCTTGAGGGTGCCCTGGATTTCCGACTCGTCGAGAATCTTGACCGCCTCCACCTCGCCCTGGTCCAGGTAGGACAGGAAGGCCGAGTAGGGAATCTCGGGAGCGCTCGTGCGGTCGTTGGCGAAGAAGAGGGCGGAAAACAGCACGCCGAGGGAGAGGAACACGGCCAGGGCCGCGCGGCTTCCGCGGTTCGGCCCCTCTTGTTTGGTCCCGTCCTTGCGCCGCGGCGGCGTGGGGTTCTGATCGTCGAAGTCCATCGTTAGGCCAAGGCTCCTTTCACCGTTATCGCGAGGAACCTTCCCGCAGGCCCGAGACCGTCGCGATGGCGGTATCGGTCCTTCCCGCCATAGGCGGCGCCGAGAACGGCGACGATGCCGTCTCGATCCTCGACGAGGGGAAGTAGGGCGCGCGCCCTTTCGGGAACGCGCCATTCGGACAGGAGCTCGTCGAGGGGCTTCCTGCCGCGGGGGAGGGCGATCGTGTCGCCCGGGCGGCGCGATCGCACGACAAGGGGGAAGGCGAGGCAATCCTCGCGGATGCCTTGCGCGCCCGGGCCTTCCGTCCAACGCGCCGCGACGGCGAGCCGGCCGAGCCGAACCTTCGTGCCGGCCGCGCCGGGCCGGTCGATCATAAGAAAATACCCGCCCCGGGGCGGAAAATCAAGGGCGCGGAGGACAAGAAGCTCGCCGTCGCGCCGAAACTCGAGGCCGGAGCCGCGATAACTTCCACCTTGGCGGAGGGCGGCGAGGGCGGCGAGCGCGAAGCGGTGGGAGCGGCGGCGGCCGGTCCCGGCTGGGGCCAGGGCCGAAGCGGCGCGGAGGACCGCGCGCGTCGCGACGGCCTCGGGCGCGGCCAGGAGCTCCGCGGCGGGGGCGGTCAGGAACTTTGCGGCGGGCGCGCCGGCGGCGGCTGGCGCGGCGTGCCCGGCGTGCGTGGCGGGGCCGCCCTCCCCGCCCCCGCGGTCGCCCGGCGGCGCGAAGCCTATGCGCTCGGCCCAGGCCGCCAGGGCGGCTTCGTCCTCGGCCGCGCGCCCGGCGCCCGCCAGGAGCCCGCCGCGCCAGCCCGGGAAGCCGTTGTCGAGGAGGGGCACGAGGAGGAGGCGGGTGCGGTTCCGGAGGTACTCGGGCGAGGCGTTGCTCGAGTCCGTGGCGTAGGGGATGTCCCGCTCCGCCAAATAGGCGAGAAGCTCGTCCTTGCGCAGGCCGAGGAAGGGACGGAGGATGGGGCCCGAGACG
>DAINBW010000165.1:0-6345 GCA_036732745.1 Spirochaetales bacterium
CTACAGCGCCTCCGCGAAGGGCATTTCCCTCTCCGCCGCGGTCGATCCCGCGGTGCCCGAACGCCTCCTCGGCGACCCGCTCCGGCTCGGGCAGGTGCTGTCGAACCTCGTCGGCAACGCCGTCAAGTTCACCGAAAAGGGCGGCATCGAGGTGACGGTCCGGGTCGACGCCGCCGAGGGCGACAGCTTCCGCCTCCGCTTCGCGGTGGCCGACACGGGCATCGGCATCAAGCCGGAAAAGCTTCCGGGGCTCTTCAAGCCCTTCTCCCAGGAGGACCAGTCGACGACGCGCATCTACGGGGGCACGGGTCTCGGGCTGTCGATCTCCAAGCGCTTCGTCGACCTCATGGGCGGGACCATCGCCGTGGAAAGCGAGCCCGGTTCCGGCTCGCGCTTCTCCTTTGTCCTGCCCCTCCGCGCCGCGGCCGCGGAGGAGAAGACCGCCGCGGAGCGGCTGGCCGCCGAGCCCCCCGTCGGCGGGGGCCTCGAGGTTCTCGTCGTGGACGACGACCCGGTCAACCGGCGGGTGGCGCTGCGCTTCCTCGAGGAGCTCGGCGCCAGGACGGCCGAGGCCGAATCGGGGCACGCCGCCATCACCGAAATATCGCGCCGCCACTTCGACCTCGTGCTCATGGACTGTTCCATGCCGGGCATGGACGGTTTCGAGACGGCGAGGCGCATCCGCGACGGATCGGGCGGCGCCAAGGACCGGACGATCCCCATCGTCGCGATGACCGCCCGCGCCCTGCCCGAAGACCGGGAACGCTGCGCGGCCGCCGGCATGAACTCCTACGTCTCCAAGCCGATGAACCTGGCGGCGCTGCGGGACGCCATCGTCACCGCCCGGGGAGAATCCTCCGCCCCGGCGGCCGAGGCGGCGAAGCGGCGGGAAGCCCTGCCTTTCGACGCGGCGATGTTCTCGGAGCATTACGCGAACGATCCCGACCTGGCGCGGGAGATCCTCGGCATCTTCCTCGGGCAGTCGCGGCCGCTCTACGAGGAAGCCCGGGCCGCCGCGGAGCGGGGCGATTTCTTCATCCTCTCGGCGCGCATGCATCGATTGAAGGGAGGGGCCGGCATCCTCGGCGCCTTCCGCCTTGTCGCCCTCACGGACGAGCTCATGGACGCCGCCAAGGCGACGCCGCCGCCCACGGCCGCGGCGGTGGCCCAGCTCCTCGATGATTTCGAGGTGGAGCTTTCCCGGCTCGAGGAGGCGATCCGCGCCTACCTGGGCGGCGGCGCAGCGAAAGGCCCTTTGGCCGACCAAGCCTGACGCGGCCTGGAGGGACCCGCTTCACGGAGCGGGCCCCTCCTTGGGCCAGCCCGCTCCTTGGGCGAGGCCCTTCCTTTGGGCCAGGCCCCTCCTTAGGCCAAGCCGCCCTGCGCGCTTTTCTATATTTTTTCATCGTTTTCTATCATGCGACATGATACGTTAACATTGATTATAAAAACGCAAGCCCCTACTTGATCAATCCCGCCCCAGTTTGTCATTATTGTCGCACGCCCATGGCCGCAAGACCCTGGGACCGACCCGCCAATCTTCCGCGACGACGGGCCATTCCGGAGCCCCTACCCCAGGGACCCCCTCCGCAAGGCATCGCGATGATGGTTTCCGCTTCCCGGCACGACCTTCCCGTCCACCGCAGGCCCGACAGGGCATCCCCTCCCCCCGCCGCCGCGGGGAAATCCGATCAAGGCATTGGAGCCTCCGCCCACCCGCCCGTCGCGACGACGCGGCCGGCGCGAGCGACGGGGCATTCACGCTATATCCGCGCAGCGGCGCCAGCGGGCGCCGGAAAGGAAGGCGCATGAAGCTGGCGCATCTCCTCGATCCCAAACTCGTTCTCCTCAACGCGGCGGTCTCGACGATCGACGAGGCCATCGTCGCCGCCGTCGACGAGTTCGCCGACCACCACGCCCGCTCGGTGGACCGCGACGTCGCCCTCGCGCGCATCCGCGAGCGCCAAGCGCTGGGCGGCACCGTCTTCCCGACCGGCATCGCGATTCCGCACGCCAGGCTCGAGGGCTTTGACGATCTCCTCGTGGCCGCCGTCAAGCCGGCCGCGCCCATCGCCGTGGAGGGGCAGCCGCCCGTCCGCCTCGTATGGATCGTCCTCACCTCCCTGGCGGAATCCTCCTCCTACCTGAAGGTGTTGGCCGGCCTCGCCGAGCTCTCCATGAAGGAGCCGGCCATGGCGGCGCTCCTCGCGGCCGACTCGGCCCCGCGCTTCATCGACATCGTGGAGGAAGTCGGCTACGAGGTGGAAAAGGGCCTCCACGTCAGCGACATCATGACCCGCGAGGTCGTTTCGGTCCGGGACGACGCGAGCCTCCACGAGCTCACCGACCTCATGTTCTCCAAGAAACTCCGCTACGTCCCCGTCCTCGACGCGAAGGGCGAGCTCGTCGGCGAGGTCGGCGTCCTCGACCTCATCGCCGCCGGCATTCCGGACTACGTCTACCGCGTCGGGAGCCTCAAGTTCCTCGACGAGTTCGAGCCGATGGAGGAACTCCTCAAGAACGAGGACAAGATCCTCGTTCGGAGCATCATGAAACCGCCGGTGCGCTCCATCGCGCCGGACAGCTCCGTGCTCGCCGTCGCCTTCGAGATGACGCGGAGCCGCAAGCGGCATTTCCCGGTGGTGGAAAACGGCCGCATCGTGGGCGTCGTCTCGTCCATGGACATCCTTTCCAAAGTCCTCAGGGCCTAGTCGGAGGTTCAATGAATTCGCCCGTCATCGTCGCCATCGGGATCTTCGGCATCTCGATGCTCGCCATCACCACCGAAAAGGTGAACAAGACCGCCGCCGCCCTCTTCGGCGCCATGCTCATGGTCGTTTTCGGCGTCGTCAGCCAGGAACAAGCCTTCGCCTACATCGACTGGAACGTCATCTTCCTCCTCATCGGCATGATGATCATCACCGGCGTCACGAAGCGGACCGGCCTCTTCCAGTACATCGCCATCCGACTGGCCAAGTTCGCCCGCGGCGAACCCCTGGCGATCATCATCCTCCTCGCGATCGCGACCGCCGTCGTCTCGGCCTTCCTCGACAACGTCACGACGGTCCTCATCCTCGTGCCGATCACCTTCCTCATCGCGGTGGAGCTGAACGTCGTCCCGACGCCCTTCGTCATCGTGCTCGCCATCGCCTCCAACGTCGGCGGCACGGCGACCCTCATCGGCGATCCGCCGAACATCATGATCGGCTCGGCCGCCGGCCTGGGCTTCGTCGACTTCCTGGCGAACACCGCGCCGGTGATCGTCCTCATCCTGGCCGCCCTCTGCCTCTTCGTCTTCGTCGTCTTCCGCAAGAGCCTCGTGGTCTCCAACGAGCGCAAGGCGCGCATCATGGCCTTCGACGACTCCAAGGCGATCGAGGACAAGCCCCTCCTCGTGAAGTCCCTCGTCGTCCTCGGCCTCGTCATCGGCGCCTTCCTCTTCCACTCGGTCATCGGCCTCGAGCCCGCGACCATCGCCCTGGGCGGCGCCGCCCTCCTCCTCATCCTTTCCGGCTTCCACGACGTCGAGACCATCTTCGGCGAGATCGAGTGGACGACCATCATGTTCTTCCTCGGCCTCTTCATGATCGTCGGCGGCCTCGTCGAGACCGGCATCATGACGAAGATCTCGAGCTCCCTCCTCGGCGCGACCGCCGGCCACCTCAAGATCACGACCTTCGTCATCCTCTGGGCCTCGGGCATCCTCTCCGCCTTCGTCGACAACATCCCCTTCGTCGCGACGATGATCCCCCTCATCAAGGACATGGGCGGAAGCCTGGGCGCGCAGGCCATCGAGCCCCTCTGGTGGGCCCTGTCCCTCGGCGCCTGCCTCGGCGGCAACGGTACCCTCATCGGCGCCTCCGCCAACGTGGTCTCCGCCGGCATCTCGGGCAAGAACGGCCACCCGATCTCCTTCTGGCAGTTCACCAAGTACGGCTCCGTCTTCACCCTGATCTCGCTCCTGATCTCGAGCCTCTACATGTACCTCCGTTACTGAGCCCCCCGGACGGCCGCCCCTCGGGCGGTCGTCGAGGAGCCTTGGCCTCGCGAACAAAAAAGCGGCCGCCCCGTGGGGCGGCCGCCGTTTTTGCGTAGAGCCGAGCGGCTTTCGCCGGCGGAGGCCTTCACTGGTTCGAGGCCCGCCCGGGAAAACCCGCGGAAACCCGCGGCTCAGGCCGCGGGCTTCCCTCCATTCAGTTTGTCAGTCTTCGCCCTTCTCGTAGGCCTTGCCGGAGGCGGCCGGGCCGCGGGCCTTGCCGACGACGCCCGCGAGGACGACGATGGCCAGGACATAGGGGAACATCTGCACGAACTGGCTCGGGATCGGGATCTTGGACTCGAACATGATGCGCGCCGTGTCCGCGTAGCCGAACAACATCGCCGCGAGGACGGCGCCGATCGGGTTCCATCGGCCGAAGATGACGGCGGCCAGGGCGATGAAGCCGCGCCCGCCCGTCATGCCCGAGACCCAGCGGCTGGGATAGAGGACCGCGGCCGCGAGGCCGCACATGAGGCCGGAGATGAGGACGCCCGCGTAGCGCATCAGGGTCACGTTCACGCCGAGGGTATCGGCGGACTCGGGATTCTCGCCCACGGAGCGGAGCCTGAGGCCGAAGACCGTCTTCTTGAGGATGAACCACGAGATTATCGCCACCGGGATGAGCGCGAGGGCGAAGGAGTTCATCCCCCTGATCGACGGGAAGGCGAAGGGATTCATCGCCGACTGGGTTTCCTGGCCGAAGACGTTCTGCGAGAGGAAGCGGCCGAGGCCGAGGGCCAGGATGTTGAGGGCGGTGCCGGAGATGATCTGGTCGACCTTGTAGGTGACCGTGACGACCGCGTGGATGGCGGCCATCGCGACGCCGAAGACGATCGCGAAGAGGAGGCCGAGCCAGATCGAGCCGAACAGGATCGAACCCCAGACGATGGCGAAGGAGGTGACGACCATGATGCCCTCGAGGGCGATGTTGGAGACGCCGGACTTCTCGGAGAACACGCCGCCGAGCGCGGCGAAGCCGATCGGCGCGGAGATCTCGAGGCCCTTGAGGACGAAATCGAGGACGACGTTCCAGTCCATCACACGGCCTCCTTCTTGCGCAAGGCGCGGATATACTTCGCGACCAGCTCGTTCGTGACGACGATGAAGAGGATCATCAGGCCCGTGATGACGTAGATGACCGAGTTCGGCACCTTCGTGTAGATCTGGAGCCCGTAGCCCGCCATCTTGAGGAAGGCGAACAGCAGCGCCGAGAAGACGACGCCGAGGGGCGAGTTCCGCCCGATCAGCGCGATCGCGATGCCGTCGAGGCCCAGGCCCGAGGCGATCTCGTAGGTGTAGAAGCCGCGGATCGCGAAGACCTCCTGCAGGCCGACGAGGCCGGCTATCGCGCCGGAGGCCAGGAAGGCGCCGAGCTGGACGCTCTTGACCCTGATGCCGGCGTACCGCGAGACGTCGACGCTCGTGCCGACGGCGCGGAGGTCGAAGCCGCCGCGGAGCCGGAAGAGGAAGAACCACACGACGAAGCCGGCGATCACCGCGATGACCAGGCTGTAGTCGAGATAGACGTGGTCCGGCACGTTCCAGCCCAGCGCGCGGAAGCCCGCGTTGAGCTTGTGGAAGACGGCCGTGGGCTGGATGCGGCGGGTCTGCGCCTCGAGGCTGGCGCCTTCGACGCCGGAGAGCGGCCCGTTGACGAGCCAGTTCACGAGGGCCAGGGCGATCGAGTTGAACATGATCGTCGTGATGACCTCGTGGATGCCGCGCCCGACCTTGAGGAGGGCCGGGACCAGCGCCCAGAGCATGCCGCCGAGCATCGCCGCCAGGACGACGACGGGGACGTGGAGCCAGGCGGGGAGCGGCAGGTAAATGCCGGCCATCGCGCCCGTCATGGCGCCGAAGAAATACTGGCCCGACAGCAGCGAACTGCGGCAGGGCGTACACGACGGCGCATTCACAAACGCCCGCTGGAACAGCACGCCTTCGTTGGCCAGCCGATCGAACGCCGGCGTTTGCACCAGGTCGTTCGGCGTGCCCGGCCCTTCGGCTTTGGCGTAGGCGCTCGCATACCGGCCCGAATCGTCAGCAAAGCAGAACAGGATGTTGGGACGTTTGCCCTCCGCGGCAGCGGAGTTTGCCAGCAGCAAAAGGCCAAGCAGAGGCAGGCAGAGTCGATTCAATCGACCATGAACAACACCGCGACTTACGCGCTCGTCAATCGTGCCGTCGAAGAGTTGCAGGCTCGACCCGAGATTCAAGGCCGACCGATCGGCGCGGTGGGCTTTTCGATGGGCGGCTTGTGGGCATTGACGCTAGATCGAGCCGTGGCCGCGCTCGTTACCTATTAC
>DAINBW010000166.1:0-6333 GCA_036732745.1 Spirochaetales bacterium
CTGGGGCAGCGGCCCCTCCGAGGCGTCGACGAGGAGGACGGCGCCGTCCACCATCGAAATGGCGCGCTCGACCTCGCCGCCGAAGTCCGCGTGGCCGGGCGTGTCGAGGATGTTGATCTTCACGTCCTTCCAGACGACGGCGCAGTTCTTGGCGGCGATCGTGATCCCCCGCTCGCGCTCGAGGTCCATGGAGTCCATGAGGCGTTCCTGGGTCACCTGTCCGGCGCGGAAGAGCCCGGACTGGCGGAACATCGCGTCCACGAGGGTCGTCTTGCCGTGGTCGACGTGGGCGATGATCGCGATGTTGCGGATCGCGGGATTGACGGAGTCGAGTATGTGCACGGAGGTCCTTGCTGTCGCTCAGGGGAGGCGCGGGGGCTTGGGGATGCCGCCACTCTACCGTGGATGCGGCTCCTCGGTATAGTCCGGCGGGGTGGGTGGGGAGGGGGGCTTCGCCGCGCGGCGGGCTTTTGTAGACCTGGCTGGGCGGGGCCTGGCAGGCGCGGGCGTCCCCCGCCGCTTCGCGCGGGGGTCCGTCCGCGCCTGCCACCCGCCGTCCAGCCCCGCCCCCAAGGGCTGTCGCGTGGTTTGGGGCGCTCCCTCGCCGCGCGCCTTCACCGAGGGGTCGCTGGACAGCGCGGGGGCGGTGTACAGCGAGTGGTCGGAGGGTGTTGCGGTGAGGCGCGGCGACCGGGCCGGCGGCACTGCGTGCGCCGGGCCGCGGGGTGTTGTGGCGAAGCGGTGCGACCTGGCCGGCGGCACTACGTGCGCCGGCGCGCGGGTTGTTGCTGTGAAATGGTGCAACCGGGCCGGCGGCACTGCGTGCGCCGGGCCGCGGGGTGTTGCGGTGAGGCGCGGCGACCGGGCCGGCGGCACTGCGTGCGCCGGGCCGCGGGGTGTTGCGGGGAAGCGGTGCGACGTGGTCTGCGCTTCTGTGTGAGTTAGTTGCTTTCCGTGCTGTTCGTGGCTCGCTTCGCGGCATTCTCCCTTGTTCGCCGGGAACTCTTCACATCTATGGGAGTATGTCTGCTTGAAGGATCCCCACAGGAAACAGCTGGCCTGGGTCCGCAACCCGAAGACGGTAATAATGAAACCTCATCCGTTGTAAGCGATTTCTAGCTTGCCTCTTAGGTCTTCCACGGCTATATCAAAGGAAGCCGCTGTTCCCGCGATCGCGGCCCACTGGAGGTTCCCATGTACGATCCCGCCCTCGAAGCCGCGATGAGGCTCCCGCGCTTCCCGCTCTCCGCGAAATACGGCCTGTCTTGGATGGTGGAAAACGAGATGGGGCCGAGTTCGCTCTGGCTTGCCGAATTTCTCCTCGGCGCGCTGGACCTCGAGCCGGGGATGAAGGTGCTGGATCTCGGCTGCGGCAAGGCGATGAGTTCGATCTTCCTCGCGCGCGAGCGGGGCGTGCGGGTCTGGGCGACGGATCTCTGGATCGACGCGAGCTCGAACTACGAAAGGGTCAAGGCGATGGGAGTCGAGGACCTCGTCTGTCCGATCCACGCCGAGGCCCACGAGCTGCCCTTCGCGCGCGGGTTCTTCGACGCGATCGTAAGCCTCGACTCCTACCACTACTACGGGACGGACGAGCGCTATCTCCACTACATCGCGGGCTTCCTCAAGCCAGGCGGGCGCCTCGGCATCGTCGTGCCGGGCGTCGAGCGCGAGCTCACGCGGGACGACGCGCGGGATCTCGCCGCTTGGTGGGAGGACGACTATTATACGTTTCATTCAGCCGCCTGGTGGCGAGCGCTCTGGGAGCGAGGCGATTCGGTGGAGGTCGAAACGGCGGACGCGATGCCCGACGGCTACCGGACTTGGCTCCACTGGGACAAGACCCTGAAGGAGGCGGGCGTCCTCAAGCGGAACGGCGACGTTGCGATGCTCGAACGGGCCGGCGGCAATTTCACCTTCGACCGGATCGTGGCGAGAAGGCCTTTGTCTCGCTGAATAAGGCTCCGGACCGGTGCGGAACGATCCGGATACCCGGTACGCGTGGAACGCGTCATGGCGCTTCAAGACCGGCGGCGGCGATTGCGACAGCCCGAGACCGCCCGCGGCGCCCCCGCGGCGGGCCCTCACTTGAAGTCGAAGACCTCCGTGCCGTTCCAGGCCTCGTCCAGGCCCTCGCGGAGCCATCGCTCGCAGCGGGCCTCGTAAATCGCGAAGACGCGGTCGGCCGGGTCCTCGCGGGCGAGGGCGCGGAAGGCTTCGAGGGCCTTGCCGAGCTCGCGGCTCCGGTAGAGCCGGATCGCGTCGAGGAGGCCTTCCCTGGTGGCCTCCTTCGCCGCCCGGCGCTCCTCGGGCTCGCCGTCCAGGATCTCGACGATCGTCACGGCGCCGCTCCGGCCCTTGACCTGGACGCGGTCGACCAGGCGGGCCCGGTAGCGCGCCTCCCTGGCCGCGCGCTTGTAGGTTTCCTCCACGGTGATGATCGAGGCGCCGTAGTAGCGCGTTAGGCTCTCGAGCCGGGCGCAGAGGTTGACGGTGTCGGAAATCACGGAGCCGTCCATCCGCTCGTCCTCGCCGAGGGTGCCGAGCATGAGCATGCCCGTGTTGACGCCGATGCCGATCTCGATGGGCTCGTAGCCGCTCTTCGCGCGGTCCCGGTTGTACTCGCGCACGCTCGCCTGCATCGCGACCGCGGCGTCCATCGCCAGGCGCGGGCTCGTGGGGAAGAGGGCCATGATGCCGTCGCCCACGTACTTGTCGATGAAGCCCTCGTGCTTGCGGATCTCGGGACCGATGCGCTTCAGGTAGGAATTGAGGAAGTTGAAGTTCTGCTCGGGCGTGAGTTTTTCCGAGAGGCTCGTGAAGGAGCGGATGTCGGAGAAGAGGACGGTCATCTCGCGCAGGACCTGGTCGCCGAGCTTGACGTCGAGGATGCTCTCCTTTTCGAGGAAGCGGAGGAAGTACTGGGGCACGAATCGGGCGTAGGCGTCCAAGAGGGCCTGGAGCCGGGCGCTGTAGGCCTGGATGGTCTGGGCCATCTGGTTGAAGGTGAAGCCGAGCCTTCCCACCTCGTCGCGGGTGCGGATCGTCGCCCGGATGTCGAAGTCCTTCTCGCCGAAGCGGCGCACGACGCGGTCGAGGTAGATGATGCCGCGCGTGAAGAAGGCCCCGAGGATGATGGAGACGACGAGGGAAAGGAGCATCGAGACGCCGGCGATCGCGAGCGAAAGCCGCGTCGCGCGGCGGAGCGCCTCGCGGACCTCCGCGTCGGTCATGTCGAGGCCGAGGTAGGCGAGGGGTTCGGGCCGGCCCGGCGCGAAGATCGGGCTGTAGCCGCTCACCGAGTTCACGTCGAAGACCTCGTCGCGCGAATATTCGCGCTCCACGGCGCTCCTTCGCTCCGCGATCGCCTGCCGCGCGACGGGGTAGGAGGAGATATCGAAGTCGGAGCCGAAATGGGAGATCTCCTCCTCGTCGACCGCCTCGCCCCGGGCCTTTCCCGCGAGAAGGTCGAGGACGTCGGCGTCGACGATGAAGCGCGCGAGGCCGGGATCGGCCGTGGGCGCGAAGAGGTAGGTGTAGCGGATGAGCCGGGACTCCACGCGCCGTATCGCGTTGAGCCGGTCGCTGAGGAGGCGGTACTCGGGACTCGCCTCGACAGCCTCGACCTTCGCCTCGTCGAGCTCGCCGTCCAGGGCGCCAAGGAGGGTTTCGAGGGCTCCGGTGTCGATCAATTCCCCGCCGATCGACGCGAGGTTGAGGACCCGACCCTGCAGTTCCTGGAAGAGCTCGTCGGAGAGGATCCGGTAGCCGAAGTAGGAGACGAGGCCACTGACGGCCGCGCTGTAGAAGAAAAAGGTGAGGATGATCTTCATCCTCAACCCGAAACCGATGCCCCGCCGCTTGTGGCGGCCGACCTCGCCGGCCGCGCCCGCCTCGGTCCCGACCTTCGTCGCCATGGCAGCCTCCCGCATCGTTCTGGGTTCAAGTCTCGGCGAAGGGGCGGCGGCGGTCAATGAAGGCGCCGCCGCCGCCGGGGAGAGCCCCGCCGGCGAGCGACCGGCCGGGGAGCTGACCTTGAGGGTCTTCCCGGGCGGTTTTTGCGGGTTTTCGGGCGTTTTCAGGCTTCATTCTCGACGGCGGACCGGCTTCCCTCCCCGAAGTGGGCTTTTTTTCCCGTTCCGGACGACATTGACGCCGCCTCGCCTTTTCGCCACAATGTCCGGCATCCTTCGTGAGGTCTCCCGTCCGGGCGACCCCGCGGCGCACTCCGGAGCACCATATGGACGCACGATCGCTCGTGAAGAGCCTCCACCCCCTCGAGGTGAAGCTCCTCCTCCGCTACGCCACTGGCGATGGTTCGGGCGAGGAGCTCGATGCCGCCCGCCTCGCGCGCGAGCTCGGCTACAAAGAGGGCCAGGCCAACCAGGCCTTTTCCTGGCTCGCCGCCAAGGGCCTCGCCGCCGAATCCTCCCGGAGCGCCGCCTCGTTTTTCGAGCTGACCCCCTTCGGCCGCGACCTGGCCGACAAGGGCATCGCCGAGGAGCGCATCCTCGGCCTCCTCCGCGCCAAGGGCGCCCTTCGCCTCCCCGAGATCTGCGCCGAGCTCGGCCTTGAGCAGAAGGACGTGGGCTCCGCCTTCGGCCTTCTCACCAAGGAAGGCTTTGTCGCGATGGACGGCGAGAAGCGCGCCGCCCTCGTCGGGCCCGCCCTGGCGCCCGGCGCCCTGCCGGCCCGCGTCGCCAGCCTCCGCGCCCTCCTTACCCGCGGCCTCAAGGCCGAGGGCGGCATCCTCGCCGAGGCCGAGCTTTCCCCCGCCGAGCGCGAGGCCATGGCCGGCGTCGCCAAGAAGCGGGGCGCCGCCGACGCGCCCTTCCGCGCCTTCGAGCGGGAGACGGTGCGCTACCGCCTTGACGCCGCCGCCCCCCAGGTCAAGGTCGCCCTCGAGGCCGAGGGCATCACCGGCGAGGAAATCGGCCCCGTGACCCCCGAGCTCCTCGAGAAGGGCTCCTGGAAGACGGGGACCTTCCGCCCCTACAACGTGCAGAGTCCGACGGCCCGCCTCTTCCCCGGCCGCCGCAATCCCTACTGCGAATTCCTCGAGGGGGTGAAGGACAAGCTCGTCTCCCTCGGTTTCGAGGAGTTCGACGGCAGCCTCGTCGAGACGGAATTCTGGAACGGCGACGCCCTCTTCATGCCCCAGTTCCATTCCGCCCGCGACATCCACGACGTCTACTACGTCGCCGAGCCGACCAAGGCCAAGTCCATCGAGGAGCCCCACCTCTCCGCGGTCGCCGCGACCCACGAGAACGGCGGCCAGACGGGCAGCCGCGGCTGGGGCTACTCCTTCGACCGCGAGTTCACGAAGCGCCTCCTCCTCCGGAGCCAGGGCACGGTCCTCTCCGCGCGCCAGCTCCACAAGGCCACGGTGCCCGGCAAGTACTTCGGCATCGCGCGCTGTTTCCGCTACGACAAGGTCGACGCGACCCACCTCTCCGACTTCTACCAGACCGAGGGCATCGTCCTCGGCGAGGACGTCTCCTTGCGCACCCTCCTCGGCTTCCTCGAGATGTTCGCCGTCGAGGTGGCGGGCGCCAAGGAGGTGAAGTACGTTCCCGGCTACTTCCCCTTCACCGAGCCCTCCGTCGAGGTGCACATCAAGCACCCCGTCCTCGGCTGGTTCGAGCTGGGCGGCGCGGGCATCTTCCGGCCCGAGGTCACCGAGCCCTTCGGCGTGAAGGTGCCGGTCCTCGCCTGGGGCATCGGCATCGACCGCATGGCCCTCATGGCCCTCGGCCTCAACGACCTCCGCGAGCTCTTCAGCTCCGACATCGAGAGCGTGCGGCTCCGCCGCGCCAAGCTCTAAGCGAACGCTAAGGATAGGGATGACGACATGCCCAAGATCGAAGTAAACGAACAGCTTTTCTTCTCCCTCCTCGGCCGCGCCATGGGCGCCGCCGAGCTCGAGGATATCCTCCCCGGCGCCAAGGCCGAGCTCGACGGCTGGGACCTCGCCGGCGCGGCCGGCGCCGCCGCCGGCCAGCCCGGCGACTCCGGCGCCGCGAACCGCACGCTCAAGATCGAGCTCAACGACACGAACCGGCCCGACCTCTGGTCCACCGCCGGCCTCGCGCGCCAGCTCAAGACCCGGGAGAGCGGCAAGCGCCGTGAATATCCCTTCTTCTCCCGCGAGGGCGACCTCCGCGGCGCGACCAGGAAGGTCCTCGTGGAGGCCTCGGTCAAGGCCGTCAGGCCCTTCCTGGCCGGCTTCGTCGTCAAGGGCCCCGGCGTCAGCGACGCGGTCCTCAAGGACCTGATCCAGACCCAGGAAAAGCTCGCCTGGAACTTCGGCCGGAAGCGCCGCACGGTGTCGAT
>DAINBW010000167.1:0-6325 GCA_036732745.1 Spirochaetales bacterium
CCTGGTTGGATGGATTGGCTGATCACCGTGGGGGCGGTGTCCGTCTGGATGGCGCTGACATTCGAGAGGATGAAATACACGTCCCTGACGCTGGCTCCGAGGTCGAGCGTGTACTCAATGGTTGACGCTCCCGGAGCGTCGATCCGGAATACCTCGAAGTCCGTACCGGAGTACAGGTTTGAGGCGATCTGGGTGGAGGCGGCGGGGAGGCCTCCCGCGGTCGGTTGGCCGCAGGCGCCGAGCGCGGCGACCAGACCGATGGCGACCGCGCATCGGCCGGCGCGGCCGATTCCTGATGAGCGGGGCTGCGATCTGCTCTTCGGCAAGGCGTTTCCCTCTTGGTCCTGACAGGAGTGTCGACCGGCATCGCCGACCGGCGGTGTCGCCGAAGGAGCGAGCCTGTCGGCGCTCCCGGCACTATCCTCTCAGTTCAATATACCGACACTTGGCCGCGAAAGCTCGAAAACTCCAAGCCCCGAGAATCAGCCCCGCCGTCGTTTATTCGCCGGTCGGACTCCGACCCTAGCTCTTCGCGAAGAGCTCCCCCGGATCGACGACGAAACCCTCGAGCGCCCGCGACGCGATGGGCGAATAGTCCCTGAGCCGTTCGCGGAGTTCCCCCTCGTCGAAGCCTTGTCGGTCCGAGGCGCCGGAACCGAGGCGATAGACGCAAAGCCACTCGCCCGCGGGATCGACGATCCAATACTCGCGCACGCCATGGCGCTCGTAGAGGTTGAATTTCTCGCGCTGGTCTTTTTTCGAAGTCGAGGGCGAGAGGATCTCCACGACGAGATCGGGGGCGCCGCGGGCGCCTGCCTCGGTGAGCTTGGACCGGTCGCAATAGACGACGAGGTCGGGCTGGACGACGGTGTCGACCTCGTCGTCGGCTTCGTCGCCGGCGGGGAGGAGCACGTCGAAGGGTGAGGTGAAGCCCTTGCATGGCTTGCCTTTCAGGTAGGCGTCCAGGAGCGAAGAAAGCTTCCATACGAGTTCCTGGTGTCGCCGAAGCGGCGCCGGGCTCATCGCCCAGGCATGACCTTCGATCAGCTCCCAGCGCTCGCAGTCGGGCCAGGTCTTGTAGTGACGGTAGGTGAAGAGCTCCCGCGGAGCGAGCGACGGATTGCCCATGCGTTCCATGCCTCCAGTATAACATACGCGCGCGGGACGGTCCGGCGATTGAAGGCGTCGCGGGAACCGTGTATCCTGACCGCGGAGGGCCACATGGACCTGCGCGTTTTCCAGGTTGATTCGTTCACCGACACGCTTTTCGAGGGCAATCCCGCGGGCGTCGTGCTCAACGCCGACGGCCTTGACGAGGCGACGATGCGGAAGATCGCCCGGGAGCTCAACAACTCCGAGACGGCTTTCGTTTTCTCCTCCCCGAGCCCCGACTACGACATCGAGGTAAGGTTCTTCACCCCCACCAGGGAAGTTCCCATCTGCGGCCACGCCACGATCGCCGCCCACCATGTCTACGCCCTGGAACACGGCCTGTGCGGCCGCGTCGTGCGGCAGAAGACGAAGGCGGGCATCCTTCCCGTCGAGATCGTCCAAGAGGAGGGGCGCCTCCGCGTGATCATGACCCAGGCCGCCGTGGAGTTCGGTCCGGTGATCGAAGGCCAAGACCTGGCCGACCTCCTTTCCGGCCTGGGCGTCGGCGAGGGCGACCTCGAGCCGGGGCTGCCCGTCCAGATCGTCTCCACCGGCCATTCCAAGGTCCTGGTTCCCCTCAAGCGGAAAGCGCTCCTCGATTCGCTCGCCGTGAAACCGGAGCTCCTGGCCGCCTTGAGCGCGCGCATCGCGTGCAACGGCTACTACGCGTTCACCTTCGAGACCGGCGAGGCGGGCATCCTCGCGAGCGGCCGTATGTTCGCCCCCGCCATCGGCATCGCCGAGGATCCGGTGACGGGCAACGCGAACGGTCCCTTGGGCGCCTATCTCACCCGCCACGGGCGCCTCCCGGCGCGCGAAGACGGCGTCGCCTTCCGGATCAAGCAGGGCGAGGCGATCGGGCGGAAAGGCTACATGGACGTCGAGGTCCGCTCCGTCGGCGGCGAGCCCCGCCTCGTGAAGGTGGGCGGCGTCGCCCGCGTGGCCTTTGAAACCGTGATACGGATCTAGGGGGCATCCATGGGCATCGAATCCGCGCGCGCGCATTTGGACAAGTGGAACCGCGCCGGGGACATCCTCGAGTTCGCCGAGTCGAGCGCGACCGTCGAGCTCGCCGCCAAGGCCCTCGGCACGGAGGAGGGCCGGATCGCCAAGACGCTTTCCTTCATGGCGGCCGGGCGGCCGATCCTCGTCGTCGCCTCTGGCGGCGCCCGGATCGACAACCGCAAGTACAAGGCCGAGTTCGGCCGCAAGGCGGCCATGCTCTCCGCGGACGAGTTGCGCGATCTTGTCGGCCACGGGGCCGGCGGCGTCTGCCCCTTCGGCCTCAAGCCGGGCGTGGAGGTTTACCTGGACCGATCCCTGCGGGCCTACGATTACGTCTATCCCGCCTGCGGCAGCTCCAACTCCGCGATCAAGCTCGCGCCGGACGAGCTCGAGACGATCTCCGGCGCGGCGGGATGGGTGGACGTCTGCACGGAACGGTCAGCCGCGGAGTAGGAGCGGGCGTCGCAACGTTCCGTGGAGCGGACCGCGGGGCGGCCGGCTCCTAGGCGTGCTTCTTCTCCTTGAAGGCCGGGAGCCCCATGGAGCGGATCTGCGCGCCGTGGAAGGAGTCGTGGGTCGTGAGCCAGACCAGGACCTGCTTCCAGGGCGCCTTCCAGGAGGGCATCTCGGATTCCAGGACTGCGTCGTCCATGCCGCGAAGAGCCCGCATGCTCGCCGCGTGGAGTTCGACGAGGAGGGCCTTGTCCCGCGCCCAGGCGGCCTCGTCCCGGTCGGCGGGGGCCGGGAACCAAACGCCCTCGGGGTAGGGCCAATCGGGGACGGCCTGGCCCAGGTCCTTGGCCACGACGCGCTTGCACATGGCGCAATGGAGCGCTATCTCCCAGGCGCTGTAGCCCTCCCAGGTATTCCCGTCCGCGGCCTCCTTGGCCGAAAGCTTCTCCAGGGTGGGAAGGAAGGAGAGGCCGTTCCAGGACTTGCCGCTGAACTCGGTGTCGATGAGCTCGAGGATGGGATCGAATAGCGTGGTCATGCTCGTCTCCGTTCGCCGCCGGTTGCCCGGGGCTCCGCGTCGACCGGCCCCGATGTCGAAGCCGGTCGTATTTCGGGCCAGTATGCCGCCCGGCGATCGTCCTGTAAAGGCTCGCCCGAGCCGGCTCGGCGAGCCCGGTCTTCCTTAGTCCACGGGCATCGTCCAGCCGCGGGTATCGGGCAGCCGGCCCGTCTGTATGCCGTCCAGTTCGTCGTGGAGGCTCCGGGTCACCGCGCCGACCTCCCCGCCGCCAAAGACGTGGAGGCGACCCCTGAAGCTCACGCCGCCGATGGGCGAAATGATGGCCGCCGTCCCGGTGCAGAAGGCCTCCTCGGCGGGGCCTTCGGCGGCCCATTCCCCGAGGCCGAGCACGCGCTCCAAGCTTAGGGCGCCCCGCTCCACCTCCATCCCAAAGCGTTCCCGGGCCAGCCGCTCGACGGAGTCGCGCGTAATGCCGGGAAGGATCGAGGGGGAATCGGCGACGAGGAGCTTCTTGCCCTTGACGGCGCAGAAGTTCGCGCTGCCCACCTCCTCGATCCGCTCGCACGACTGGTCCAGGTAAAGCAGGTCGGCGAAGCCCGCGGCCTTGGCGGCGGCGACGGGTAGGAAGCAAGGGGCGTAGTTGCCCGCCGCCTTCACGTTGCCGGTGCCGCGCTCGGCGGCCCGCTGGTGCTCCTCGCCCGCCAGCACGGTGATGGGCGCCAGCCCCTTGAAATAGAGGCCCACGGGATTCGCATATACCATGAAGAGGGTTTCCGGCGAGGGACCGAGGCCGAGGGTCCGTCCCGTGCCCAACAACAGCGGACGGATATACAGCGAGCCCTTCCCGGCCGGTGGCACCCAGGCCAGGTTGGCCCGGACGCAATCCAGCACGACGCGGACAAACAGCTCCTCGCCGGGGGCGGCGAGCATGAAGCGGGCGGCGCCGGCCGCCATGCGGCGCGCGTTGTCGCGCGGGCGGAAGAGGCGCACGCGGCCGTCGACGCCGCGCCGGGCCTTGAGGCCCTCGAAAAGCGCCTGGCCGTAGTTCAAGGCGGTCGCGTGCGGCGGCAGGACCAGGGAGCCGGAAGGCACCGTCGCCGGCTCGTCCCAGACGCCGTCCGCGCCGCGGACGGTCCCCGTCATCGCCTCCGTCACGATGGGGGCGAAGCCCAAGGCCTCCCAGTCGATCGCCGCCGGATCCGCGATCGGCGCGCCGCGCGCCACCATCGCCGGGAAACGGGTCTTCGCGTCAAGGGCCGTGCTCATGCTCATCGTGGACTCCTGTCGTTGTGGCGCTCGCGAAACCTGTCGATCGCAACAAGCTTCGAGGCACCTCTCGTATGTTGCGATGGATAGTATCATGAGGCCCGGCGGAAAGGAACAAAGCGTCGGACAAATTTCCCGCGGATGCCCCCTCCGCCTCGCCGGGGGCCGTGCTATCATCTTTCCATGCCCCCGCCGGGCGCGCGCCAGCCGCCCGGGCGGGTGATGGAGCGACCATGGTCCGCGAGACGCTCGACGAGCTTGTCCGATCCCTCTCCCTTGATCCCCGCGTCCGGTCCATAGGACTTTCAAGCGATCCCCTCCCGCTCCGCCCGGAAGACGGGGACCTCGATCTTTTCGTCTACTGCGACGAGATTCCCGCCGCGGAAGACCGCGCCCGCCGCTATCCCGCGGCGCTCCGGGAGGATCCCGCCTTCAGGAGCCGGGTCTTCGTCTCCGAACTCTGGGGCGACGCGGACTACGCCGAGTTGGGCGGCATCGAAACCTGGATCATGTACTTCCGCGCGCGCGACGCGCTTCGGGACTTCAACGCCGTCGCGGAAGGGCGCTTGCCCTCCCGCGTCGACGGCTGTTTTTACCCGACGGGCCGCCTCGCCATGTTCAAGGGCATGCGCGTGCTCCATGACGCCGATGCCTTCCTTGGCGGCCTCAAGGTCCGGCTCGACACCTATCCGCCCCTTCTCAAGGCGGCCTCGATCCGCGACAGCCTCGCGGAGCTCGAGGACGAGGAAGACCTCCTCCGCGCCGTCGGCCGGGGCGACGTCGTCTTCTTCCACGCCGCCATCGACGCGGCGGTCGACGCCTTTCTCCGCCTTCTTTTCGCGGCGAACGACACGCTTTTCCCGAGCCGGAAGCGGATGGAGGAGCGGATCGCGGCCTTTGCGCTGAAGCCCCGTGACTGCCATGCCCGGATCCTGGAGGTCTTCAGGCTCGGCTGCGACGCGGCGACCCTGTCCGCCGCGCTCGCGGGTTTCCGTGCCCTCAGGGACGAGCTCCTGGCCTTGCCGGGATCGCAGGCCAGGGAAGGCGCCGGGGAGCCATGCGGACGATAGATCTCGCCCGGGCCTCCGATTCGCACCCGAACACCGTGCGCCTTTACGAGGAGTGGGGCTACCTTCCCAAGGCCGGGCGAGCCGCCAACGGCTACCGGCTATGGAGCCGCGAACACCTGGACCAGATGATCTTCGCCAGGCTCGCCCTGGACGGCTTCTGGCCGGGCAGGACCATCAGGAAGTCGGCCATCGCCCTCGTAAGGCTCGCGGCCTCGGGCGAGCCCCGCGCCACCCTCGCGGCGGGGGAGGCGCACCTCGGCCTCGTCCGCGGCGAACGCGCGCGCGCGAAGGAGGCGGCCCGCGCCTTGGAGGCCTGGGCCGCCGGCGCCCCGGCCCCCGGATCCGCCGCGGGCGGCCAAGTCCCCTGCGCCCCGGCCCCAGGATTCGCCGCGGGAGGCCCAACCCCCGGCGCCGCTCCCGCCGGCGCTTCCGGCCCGCTGCCCGCCCGCGAGGCGGCGAGGCTCGTCGGCGCCACGCCGGACCAGCTCCGCAACTGGGAGCGCAACGGCCTCATCGACCCGCCGCGCGAGGATGGTACGGAGCGCCGTCTCTACGGCGAGGAGGAGATCGGCAGGGCCCGGGTCGTCCGCGCCCTCCTCCTCGCGGGCTACAGCATGATGGCGATCCGGCGCATGGCCGCGGTGCTGGACGGGGGCTGCGGCGCCTCCCTCGCCGCCGCCCTCGACACCCCGCGGGAGGACGAGGAGGTGCTCACCGCCTTCGACCGCTGGCTGAGCTTCCTTGCCTCCCAAGAGGCGCGGGCGGAAAACCTCGTGGCCCTCCTCCGCGCCCGCCTCGAGCCGCGCGGGGCGGGTGGCGTAGCGGGTGGCGTAGCGGGTGGCGTAGCGGGTGGCGTAGC
>DAINBW010000168.1:0-6323 GCA_036732745.1 Spirochaetales bacterium
CGAAATCGTCGCCGCGCGTGGCCAGGGACAGCATGAGCCTGAGGCGCGAAAAATCGCGGGCCACGCGGCCCGAGACCTCGAGGGGCAGTTCAAGGCGGCCGAGGCCGGGAAGCCCCTCGGCGGCGAGGCTGCCCGAAAGAGCGAGGTCGGCGTCGGGTCCGGCGCCGCCGATGGAGAAGGAGCGCACCTTCGCCTCAAGGGGGCCCGGACCGACGCCGGTCAGCCGGAGGGAAAGGTCGCCGCCCGAGACGGAAAACCGCGGCAGGGTCGGCGCGGCGGCCGCCGAACCGCCGGAGAAGCGTTCGGCGATCCGGGCGACGATCGCGAAATCGGCGACGTCCAGGGTGGCTTCGACCCGCTCGAGCCGGATTTCCGAAATGGCGAGTTCGCCCCTGCCGCCCGCGAGGGCGCCGAGGTCGTAATAGGCGTAGGCGCGGCGCGCGGAGAGGAGGAGGCGGCCGCCGCGGTCGCGAAGTTCGAGTCGGTTGACGGAGAGGGAGCGGAAGATCGAAGGGCTCAAGGAGGCGAAGGAGAAGCGCAGGCCGAACTCGTCCTCGACCCGGGTCTGGAGCCCGCCCATGGCGGCGCCGAGCCGCGCGCGCAGGTTGCGGTCGAGGCTCGGGGCGAGGAGGAGGCCCGCGAGGCCGAGGGCGAGGATGACGCCCGAAATCGCGGCGGGAATCCGCCGCCCAAGTATCATGTGCCTTTTCTCCTCAATCCTAGACTGTCAACAATACCACAGGTCCCGCCCCGCCGTCAGCCAAAACCACGCCGCCCAAGCCCGGGCGGCCTTGCGCCGGGGCCCGGGGAAGCGGTAGGCTCGCTGCCATGGAAAGCACCATGACGCCGACGCTCAAGCGCTTCATCGTCCTCGAGGGCGTGGATGGAGCCGGCACGACAACCCAGCTTCGCCGCCTGGACGAAGCCCTGGCCAAGCGGGGGATAGCCCGCCTGGTCACCTGCGAGCCCACGCCCCTGCCGACCGGCCGCCTCGTGCGGCAGGTGCTCAAGGGCGAGGTCGACGCCCGCCCGGAAACCCTGGCGCGGCTCTTTTCAGCGGATCGCCACGAGCACCTCTACGGTCCCGGCGGCGTCCTTGAATGCCTTGGGCGGGGGGACGTGGTCGTGTCTGACCGATACCTCTTCTCGAGCCTCGTCTACCAGGGCATCGACTGCGGCCCCGAGTTGCCCCGCGTCCTCAACGCGGCCTTTCCCCTCCCCGAACTCCTCATCTACTTCGACCTCCCGGTGGAGGTCTCCATGGCGCGGGTCGAACGCCGCGCCGAGCGGGACATCTTCGAGCATCGGGCCTTCCAGGAGAAGGCGCGCGCCGCCTACGAGGCGGTGCTCGCCGAGTATGCGGCCTCGCCGATGCGAATCGTCCGCCTGGACGCCTCCCTGCCCCTCGAGGAGGTATGGGCGCGCGTCGCGGTGGCCGTCGGCGACCTCATCGGCGCCGGCATCGTGGAGTAAAACCGACGAGAACGGCAAAGGTTTCAGCTAAGGGAGGGCCTTCGCGGCCGCCGATAGATAAATAGCATGACCAGGCCACGCCGCGCAGCCCTCCTCGCCCTCCTCCTCGCCCTCGCCGCCGGGGGCGCCTCCGCCTACAACGTCTACTTCAAGGAACAGTTCTTCAAGCTCTACCACCAGCACTATATCCAGTACCCCGACGACGCCATCGAAAACATCTACTGGCTGGAGCGGGCCAAGAAGGCCGATTTCTGCAATCCGCTCTACGCCCTGGCGACCATCGAGGACGAACGCCACTGGGAGCGCTATCGCTACCTCTTCGAAATGCACCTTTCGCTCAAACTCATCGAGCAGCACCTCATCCTGGGCTCCAAGTACGACAAGCGCGTCGCCTACTTCTACAACGCCCCCTGGAAGGACCAGAACCTCGAAAGCCTCAAGATAGCGGAAAGCGCCTACCGCGCCGCCCTCGCCTACTGGCGGGAGGCCCGCGAACTCGCCGCCAAGGCGATGGCGATGCGCTTTGTCCGCCTCGAGGAGGTCCAGTACTGGGAAGACGAGGCCTTCCGGATCGAGGAGGGAGAACTCGACTACGCCGACATCATCGGCGAGGAGCTCGCGCGCCTTCAAAAGGTGCGGGCGGCCTTCGAGAAAATGGACGGCTCCACCTATTGAAAAAGGGCGAAACCGGCCTCCGATCGATACTTGACGAATCCCGCGCGGGGTACGAGACACGATTGCGATTTGTGTGTATACTCTTCCATGAGAGAGAAACTCGCGACATCGTACGTAATGCCCTTTCCTGTAGTTGACCGTATTTCGCCATTCCTGCGCTCCGACGCCTTCCAGGCGCCGACCATGAAAAACGATCTGGTTACCTCCAGCTGCCGAAAAGAACTTACCATTCCTTTGTCCAGAGCTCCCCTCAATCCTCTTTTCCCCGACCAGTCGAGGGAGGAAGGATTAGCGCCTATCCTGGATAGGCGCAATTCAAAGGCCCGGGGCAACGCCGCCGGGTGAAGGAAGCCAATATGGGCAAGAAACTCTACGTCGGAAACCTCAGCTACAACACCTACGAGGCCAGCCTCAGGGACCAGTTCCAGGCCTTCGGCCAGGTTGCCTCCGTCAAGATCATCACCGACCGCGACTCCGGCTCCTCCAAGGGCTTCGGCTTCGTGGAGATGGGCACCGACGACGTGGCGCGCGCCGCCATCGCCGGCATGAACGGCCGCGAGGTCGACGGCCGCCAGCTCAAGGTCAACGAGGCCATGGACAAGCCCAGGAACGATCGCTACTAAGCGAACCGCTCCCCAATGAAGAACCCGGCCGCGAGGCCGGGTTTTTCGTTGTTGGCGACCTGTTTTTGGCGACCGGGAAGCCCGGGGCCCCGAGGATGCGCCCCGAGGCCGCCGAGGGGAAGCCGCGAGGCCGCCGAGGGGAAGCCGCGAGGCCGCCGAGGGCCGAGAGGCCATTGGCCGCGCGGCGCGCGGAAGGGCTAGAGGAGCTCCGAAGGCTTGCCGGCGACGATGGCCTCCGCGACGCGGATGCCGTCCATCGCGGAGGACATGATGCCGCCCGAGTAGCCCGCGCCCTCGCCGCAGGGGTAGAGCCCGAGAACGGCGCTCTGGCAATCCTCCCCGCGGAGGACCCTGATCGGGGAGGAAGTCCTGGTCTCGACGCCCGAGAGTACGGCGTCCCCCCGCGCGAAGCCGGCGATCTTGCGGTCGAAGGCGGCGATCCCCTCGACGATGCCGGCGACCACGCCGGGAGGCAGCGCGCCCGTGATGTCCGCGGGCCGCCAGGGGCCGCGGATGTCGGGAACGACGCCGCCCAGGGTCGTCGAGGCGCGGCGGTCGCGGAAATCCGCCAGGGTCTGGACCGGCAGGGCGAAGCCCCCGCCGCCCGCGGCGAAGGCGAGCCGCTCCCAGCGGCGCTGGTATTCGACGCCCGCGAGGACCGGGGGCATGCCGGCGGGGACCGCGTCGAAGTCCTCCGGGCCCACCTGCACCACGATGGCGCTGTTGGCGTTCCGGCCGCCGCGGGCGAAATCGCTCATCCCGTTGCAGGCGACGCCGCCCTCCTCCGAGCTGGCGTTGACGACCTGGCCGCCGGGGCACATGCAAAAGCTGTAGACCCCGCGGCCGTCCGAGGCGCGGGCGGTCAGCTTGTAGTCCGCGACGGGCAGGGCCGGATGGCGCCAGGAGGCGCCGAACTGGTTCCGCGAGATCATTTCCTGCGGGTGCTCGATCCGCACGCCGATCGCGAAGGCCTTGGGCTCCATCGGCACGCCGCCGCGGGCGAGGCTCTCGAAGACGTCGCGGGCGCTGTGCCCCACCGCGAGGACCACGGCGCCGGCGGCGATGGATTCCGAACCGCCGACGACGACGCCGACGGCCCGGCCCCCCTCCACGACGAGGGAGGTCACCTTGGCGCTGAAACGCACCTCGCCGCCGAGGGCCTCGATCCTCCCGCGGAGGTTCCGCACGACGCCGACCAGGTAGTCGGTGCCGATGTGGGGCTTGTTGGAATAGGCGATTTCCCCGGGCGCGCCGGCCGCGATGAACTCGGCGAGGACCTTGCCGTTGCGCCCCGAGGGATCGTTCACCGTCGTGTTGAGCTTGCCGTCGGAGAAGGTGCCGGCGCCGCCCTCGCCGAACTGCATGTTCGAGTCGGGGTCGAGCCGGCCGGTCTTCCAGAAACGGTCGATGGAGGAGATGCGCGAATCCACGTCCCCGCCGCGTTCGAGGACGAGGGGCTTGAGGCCCCGCTCGGCGAGGAGGAGGGCGCAGAAGAGGCCCGCGGGGCCCGCGCCGACGATGATCGGCCGTCCGGCGGGCTCCCGGCGCGACTCGGGGAAGGCGTAGGAACCGCCGAGCGGCGCGGGAGGAAAGGCCAGGGCCGGGTAGCGCCTGGCGTTGGAGGTGCCCGAGAGCGTCGCGGCGACGCCGTAGACGATCTTGATCGCGGAGCGGTCGCGCGCGTCCACGGACTTCCGCTCCACCCGCCAGGAGAGCACCGCCTCGGGCGGCACGTTGAGCTCGCGGGCGACGCGTTGCCTGATATCGCCCTCGGCGTGGTCGAGGGGGAGCTTGAGTTCGGGGATGCGGTAAATGGCCATGGCTTCCTTACTTGATGAGCATCGCGTCGCCGTAGCTGAAGAAGCGGTAGCGCTCGCGCACCGCCTCCTCGTAGGCGCCGAGCACGGATTCGCGGCCGGCGAAGGCCGAGACGAGCATGAGGAGGGTCGATTTGGGCGTGTGGAAATTCGTGAAGAGCCGGTCGGCCGCCTTGAAGCGATAGCCGGGATAGATGAAGATCCGCGTGCTGCCGGAGCCGGCGCGGAGGCCGGCCGGCCCCGAATCGCCCTCGTCGCGCCAGGCGGATTCGAGGGTGCGGACGCTCGTCGTGCCGACGGCCAGGACGGGGCGGCCCTCGGCCTTGGCGCGGGCCACGGCGCGGGCGGTCTCCTCGCTCACCGTGTACTCCTCCTCGTGCATCGCGTGCTCCTCGACGCTCTCCGCGCGGACCGGGAGAAAGGTCCCGAGGCCGACGTGGAGGGTCACGTAGGCGCGCTCCACGCCCTTGGCGTCGAGCGAGGCGAGGATCTCGTCGGTGAAGTGGAGGCCCGCCGTCGGGCAGGCCGCGGAGCCGGCCTCTCGCGCGTAGACCGTCTGGTAGCGCTCGGAGTCGGAGGCCGCGTCCTCGCGCTTGATGTAGGGCGGGAGGGGAATGTGGCCGACGCGCTCGAGATAGGCCTCGTCGATGGGGGGACTGAAGCGGATGGCGCGCGTCGCGTCCCGCTCCCCCTCCGCCTCCGCGCCGACGATCTCCGCCTCGACGCCCTCGGGGAAGCGATAGCGCCGTCCGGGCTTCTGGCGCTTCATTTTTGTGCAGGAGGCCTCCCATTCGGCGGGGCCGCGGCGCCGGAGGAGGAGGAACTCGACGGGGGCGCCCGTGTCGAGGGCCTCGCCGTAGATCCGCGCCTTCCGGACGCGCGAGTCGTTGAAGACCATGAGGGTGCCCGGCTCGACGAAGTCCGCGAGCTCGCGGACGAAGGCGTGGCGGCGGGCGCCCGTCGCGCGGTCGAGGACGAGGAGTCGGGACTCGCCGCGGCGCTCCGGCGGGAACTGGGCGATCAGCTCCTCGGGCAGGTCAAAAGAGAAGTCGTCCGTCTTCACGGGGCAGCTCCAGGCCGAGATGGGTATAGGCCGCGGGCAGGGCGACGCGGCCGCGGGGGGTGCGCGCGATGAGGCCGCGCTGGATGAGATAGGGTTCGTAGTAGTCCTCGAGGCCGTCGACGCCCTCGCCGACGGTGATCGCGAGGGTCTCCGCGCCGACCGGTCCCCCGCCGTATTTCGTGATTATCGCGGAAAGGATGTCGCGGTCCAGGCGTTCGAGGCCGAGGCGGTCCACCTCGAGGCGCTCGAGGCCCTCGACGACGACGCCGGCGGTCACCCGGCCCTTCCCGCCGACCTGGGCGAAGTCCCGCATGCGCCGGAGGAGGCGGTTGGCGATGCGCGGCGTGCCGCGGCTCGAGGCCGCGAGGAGGCGGGCGGCCTCCGCGTCGAGCTCCACGCCGAGGATGTGGGCGGAGCGGCGGATGACGTCCTCGAGCTCCGGCGGCTCGTAGTAGCCGAAGCGGAGCGAAATGCCGAAGCGGCTCGAGAGGGGCGCGGAGACCGTGCCGGCCTTGGTGGTCGCGCCGATCAGCGTGAAGGGCGGCACGGGCACGCGGACGGTCCGCGCGGCGGGGCCCTGGCCGATGATCCAGTCGAGCTCGAAGTCCTCCATCGCGATGTAGAGCATCTCCTCGATGGCGGGCTTCAGGCGGTGGATCTCGTCGATGAAGA
>DAINBW010000169.1:0-6320 GCA_036732745.1 Spirochaetales bacterium
CGTCGTGGTCTTGCCCGAGCCGGTCGGCCCCTCCGCCAGGACGAGTCCGTCCTTCCCCGCCGCGAGGGCGCGGATCGCGGCGAGGTCCTCCGGCGAAAAGCCCGCGTCGCCGAGGCCGATCGCCTCCTCCCGGCGGTCGAAGAGGCGGAGCGCCAGGGACTCGCCGTCCACCGAGGGGAGGACGGAAACGCGTACGTCGAGATCCGAATCGCCGAGCTTGAGGTCGAGGCGACCGTCCTGGGGCAGGCGGCGCTCCAGGATGTTGAGGTCCGCCATGAGCTTGATCCGCGCCAGGACGGCCGCGGCCCGCTCCCGCCCGAGGCTCCCGGCGGCCCGCAGCTGGCCGTCCACGCGGTAGCGGAGCCGGGCGCCCGCGCCGGAGGCCTCCAGATGGACGTCGGAGGCGCGCAGGCGGGCCGCCTCCAGGAGGATCGAGTTGACGAGATTGGTCGTGGGAGCTTCGTCAGCCAACGCGTCGATGCGGATCGCGCCTTCGGCCGCGTCCCCCGGCGCGGGCTCCTCTCTCCCCGAGCAGGAGCGCGCGAGGTGCTCCGCGAGCTCCCCGGGCTCGAGGAGGACGAACTCGAGCGCCTTGCCGCGGTGCCGCTCCACGAGGCCGGACAGGGTCTGCCGCAGGTCCTCGGCCCGTACGGCCCCGACGACCGCGCGCCCGCCGTCCTCGGCGAGGAGGATGACGCGGCGCCGGTCCATGAAGCTCCGTGAATATTGGCGCTCCGGCAGGGGGAGGAAGTCCCGCAGGCTCGCGAGGCGAAGCCCGTCGCTCATCGCGCCTCCCGGCGGGCGGCGACCCGGGCGTAGACGCTTTCCATCGAGACCGAGGCGCCCGGACCGCGCTCGGTCCAGGGGAGGAGATAGATCACCATCTCGCTTCCCTCCCTCGTGCGCTTGGAGTCCGAGAAGAGCCGCCCGAGGAGGGGCACGCGGGCGAGGAAGGGAAGCCCCGACAGCGATTCGGTCTCATCCTCCTGGAAGAGGCCCGAAACCACCACCGGCTCTCCCGATCGGGTGCGCACCGAAGTCGTCACGACCTTCTCCGAGGTCGGTGGCGGATTGCCCGTGGAGGAGGAGAGGTCGGCGCCCCGCTTGGAAAGCGTGGCCGAGACGTTCATCGTGATCATCCCGTCCCCCGAAACCCAGCCGTTGACGGCCACGATCATTCCGGAGGCGATCTCCCGGGTCACGCCGGTCGGGAGGGGTTTGCCCGTGGAGGGATCGAGCTCCCGGTACCGGAAGGTCGACGTGTTCTGGAAACGGATGTCCTGCCCGGCCAGGCCGTTCAGCGTCGTGTCCGCGAAGATCCTGGCCCTGCTTTCGCCGAGCTCCAGGCTGAGACGGGCGGCGAAGAGATAGCCGAACGCGGAGACGACGTCGAACTCGAGGGAGAGGAGCTCCGAAAGGTTCCCGATGACGACCGAGGCGTTCGGCGCCTTGGCCTTGCGGTTCTCGAGGCTCCGTTTCCATTCCGAGGAGGCGCCGCGCTCGTATTGCACGACGAGGAGCTCATAGCGGATCTGGGGGCGCGGCTTGTCCACGATCGCGAGATAGCGCTCGAGGAGGGCGCGGCGTCCCTCCGAGCCCGCGAAAAGCAGGGTGGCGCCGTCGCCGAGATCGACGAACTCCTCCTTGAGGAAGGGCGGCGGCAGGGCACGCAAGGCCTCCTCCGGCTTGACGTACTTGAGCGGTATCCGGGTCGGCTCCCCCGCCTGGTCGACGCCGGCCACGAAGCGGGCGACCTCGTCCCGCGATTCCGCGGAGCATTGGAGGAGCACGGCGTCGGCGCCGGGCACGGCGACGGGATTCGGGCCCGCGAGGCGCGGCGGCAACACGGCGAGAAGCTCCTTGGGTTTGAGGCGGGTCAGGTCGAAACGCCGGTAGGGGTTCGCGTCGAGGGGCCGGTCCACGGCCGAGAGGAAGGCGCCGAGGGACTCGAGCTCCTCCTCCGTCCCGCTGAGGTAGACGACATTGGCCGCCCGGTCGGGCTTGAGGGCCCCGGAGGCGGCGAGCGAAGGCGGCAGGGCGGCCAGGAGCTCCGCGACGGAAAGATGCGCGAGGGGGCGGACGACCGTGCTCCGCAGGGAGCGAAGGACATCCTGCTGCGGCGCCTGGAAGATCACGTAGACGCCGTCGCGGAGCGCGCGGCCGTTCCCCGTCTGGGCGAGGAGAAGCTCGAGGCACTCGTCGAAGGGTCTGGCCCCGCAGGCGACGCGCTCGAGGAGGGGATCGTTCCTGGCGGCGAGGACATACTCCCTTCCGGCCGCGCCGAAGAGCCGCTTCAGCACCTCGGACAAGCGGCGCCGCTCCACGCGGAGCTCGACCGTCCCGTCCTGCGCGTTGTACGACAGCTGGAGCTCGCCCTCCCCCGCCTCCCCACGCGCCGCCGCCGCGTCGCGGCGCGCGACGAAGAGGTAGGAGTCGCAGGGTTCCACGAGGTAGTCCGGGAACTTCCGGAGCGAGGCCTCGGCCGCGGCCAGGACCGTCGCGCCCCGGAGATGGAGGCTGAGCTCGGCGCGCGGCAGCTCGCGGTACAGGACCGAGACGCCGGACTCCCGCGACAGGATCCGGAGGAAGGCCTCGAGCCCGACGCCTTCGGCGTCCAGGTCGAAGCCCCCGCCGGCGGCCCGCTCCACGCGGACGCGGGATACCGTGAGGCACCCCTCCGCCTCGCGCGCGTAGAGCGCGTTGGCCGCGAGGAAAGTCCTGAAGGCCTCCCCGGCCTCCACGTCCGCCATGAAGAGGGCGGATTCCCCGGCGACCGTCCCGTCGACGACCATGCTCTTTCCGAGGATGCGGCCGAAGCCCGAGACGATGTCGGCGATCGGCTGGGCCTTGAACTCGAGCTGTTTGAGGCGCTGGGCCGCGGCGGGCGCCGTCACGAGGGCACAGGCGATGAGGCAGAGGGACACGCGGCGAGCAGGACGCGGGCGAGCAGGACGCGGGCGAGCAGGACGCGGGAGAACCGGGCGCGGGCAAGCCGGGCGCGGGCAAAGCCGGGGGGCGGCGGCTAGAAGGCGCACAGGGACTCCTTGAAGCCGAGCGCGAGGGCCGCGCCGAGCGAAAGGAAGGGCACGAAGGGGAGGCGCGCGCGCGGGCCGATCCGCCCCCGCGCCAGCGGGGGGAGGACCCAGGCCAGGAAGAGGATGGAGGCGAGGAACAGGGCGGCGAGGGCCGCGACGAAGCCGAGCGCGGAGCCGAGCAGCACCAGGTACTTGAGATCGCCCCGGCCGATGCCGGAGAAGGCGAACCGCCGCGAAAGGAGGACGGGGACGGAGGCGACGGCGGCCGCCGCCGCACGGTCGGCCAGGGACTCGGTCTCAAGGAATGCGAAGGCCGCGAGCGTCGCGCCGGCGAGGAGGAGGGAGAGCGTGCCGTGCGTCGTGCCCGTCGCGAGATCCAGGGCCGACTCGTACAACGCGAAGGCGCCCAAGGCCGCGTAGACGCAGAGCCTGGCGTTCAGCATGGGAGTTCGAGCCTCACCTGGCCCATAGGGATGCGGTCCATGCGAGGACCACGCCCGCGCCGCGCTCCGGCGCTTCAAGGGCCGGAAAGTTTCCGCGCGCGCCGCCCGACTTGGCGGCTTCCGGCGACGCGGGCTATACTAAGGGCCCAAGCGCAGCAAGGAGTCCGCCATCAAAGCCAAAGCGATACTGGTCATCTCGGGCGACCGTTACGAGCCCGAAGGGCTGGCCCTCGTCAGCATCGAAAAGCGGAACGACGGCTACTTCTTTTCCTGGAAGGCCCGGGACTCGGCGGAAACCGAGATCGCCGAGGGCTCCAAGACGGTAGCCTTCACCACGATGGACAATCCGGCCAAACCACACGCATACCTCGAACAGTACATCGCCACCAACATCCAGAAAACGGTGCTGAAGCGGAAAAACCGGCTCAAGGTCGCGGAGTGGGTCTGGCTGGAACGATAACGCCGCGGATGACGAGCTCGGCGGCCCGCCGGGGATCGAGGATCCCGACCCCGGCCCCCCGCTCCGAAAAGGCGAAGGCGCCGAGAATCGCGCAGACGAGAAGCCGCGCCGCCTCCGCGGCCGTGCCCTCCCGAAGGAGCCCCTGCCCCTCCAGCTCGCGCAAGCGCCGCTCAAGGAGGCGGGAGACGTGGATCGAGCGCGAGGCGAAGAGCTCGCGCAACTCGGGACGGTCGCCCGCCTCCCGCAAGGCGATGAGGATCAGCTCGCGGTCGCGGCCGAGGGCCCGTTCCGCGAAATAGGCGGCGAAATCCGCGACGAGATCGACGAGTTCATCCGAGCCGCGGGCCGGTCGGGCAAGCAGGCCGGCGAGCGGCGCTTCCTCCACCTCGGGGAAATTCGCGGCGATGGCCTCATAGAGCAGTTTTTCCTTCGTGCCGAACTTCCTGAAAATAGTCACCTCGTTGACCTTGGCCGCGGCGGCGATCTCGCGGGTCGTCGCCCCCGCGTAGCCTTTGCGGGCGACGAGACTCCTGGCCGCGGTTAGGATGCGATCGGTCGCGCTCTTGTTTTCCATCGCGTATGCCTGCCTTCGTCATGGGTATACCATTGCGGCGGCAAGCAAGCAAGTACATGCTTCCATAGCGCGACGACCAAGCCGCATTCGCCGTGGCCATCCCGCTAGAGTTCCTTGTAGAAACGTTTTTGGTCCTTCTCGCCGCCGTAGCCGCAGCGGCGATAGAACGCATGGGCATCGCCGCGTTGCGAGCCCGAGTTCAGTCGGACAAAAACGAGGCCGGTCGCACGGGCGAAGTCCTCGGCCGCCGAGAGCAGGGCCTTGCCGATGCCTTGGCCGCGGCGGCCCTCCTGGACGACCAGTGCGGTGATGTTGAGGCCCGGCGCGAAGTAAAGCGTCTCGTAGCGATCCGCCGTCAGGTAGCCGGCGACCTCGCCTTCGACGGCCGCCACCAGCATGAGGTGCCCTTCCCGCGCGCGCAGGCGCCGGAAGCGATCCGCGACCTCGGATTGGGTCGTCGGATAGCCGAGTTCCCCCGAGAGGGCGGCTAGCGCGGCGAGATCCGTTTCTTCAGCCTTTCTGACCCTCAGCATTGACCAGCCTCCCCTTGGAAACGATTCCGCGCGCGCCGGAAGGCCCGCTCATCGAGTGTAGCGGGGCCTATCCGGGGAATCAACAACGACGGTCCTTGACAGCCTGGCGGGATTTTTTCAATAGTGTTTCTTTTATATTTGCATTTTCCTATAAATCAAGGAGCTTCTCATGAAACGCTTCGTCTCGATCGTCCTGGCCGTCCTGGCCCTGCAGACGGCCGCGGTCTCCGCCGCCTCCACGGAATCCCTGAAGGACGGCGTCTACTTTGCCCAGGAAGGCGCCTTCGCCAAGAGCGGCTGGAAGTACCAGGTCCTCTTGGCCGTCAAGGGCGGAAAGATCGTCAAGGCCGAGTGGAACGCCGTCAACAACCTCGGTCTGGCCGACAAGAAGACCGTCGCGGCCGCCGGCGCCTACGGCATGGTCAAGGCCTCCCAGCTCAAGAAGGAATGGCACGAGCAGGCCGCCGCCGTCGAGGACTACCTCGTGAAGACCCAGGACCTCGCCTTTTCCAAGTACACGACCGACGCGGGCAACACGGACGCGATCGCCGGCGCCTCGATCATGGTGAAGGAATTCTTCGTCCTGGCGCAGGAGGCCATCCACGCGGGTCCCCTGGCGAAGGGCGGCTACGCCAAGGACGGCTGGTACTACGCCAGCGCGGCCGACTTTGACGAGAGCGGCTGGAAGGCCAATGTCCTCCTCACCGTGGCCAACGGAAGGATCGTGGACGCGGTCTGGAACGGCCTCTCGAGCGATCGGAAGAAGAAGTCCAAGCTCGTCGAGGCGGCCAAGGGCAACTACGGCATGGGCAAGGCCGCGACGCAGGGCGAGTGGCATCTCCAGGCGGAACGCGCCGCGCGGGCCCTCCTGGCCACCCAGAATCCCGCCGCGATCGCCGTGAAGGCGGACGGCAAGACCGACGCCATAAGCGGCGTCTCCATGAGCGTCGCCGAGTTCCTGAGCCTGGCCAACGAGGCGCTGAAGTCGGCCCGCTAAGCGAAATATTATATAGATACAATATTCTCTAGACAGAATATAGATATTGCTATATGCTAGGCGTCGCATTCGGCGACGCATGCTCGCCATCACGGGGAGGATTGTCTTGAACAGGAAAACGATGGGCATCGCGCTGGCGATGCTCGGGGCGGCGGCCCTGGCCTTCGGGCAGGACGGCGGCATTCTCGTGAAGAACGCCTTCAAATACACGCACATCAACGGCCACAAGCACGAGGAGGAGATGACCGCCTTCGTCCTCTTCGAATACGAGCAGCTCA
>DAINBW010000170.1:0-6319 GCA_036732745.1 Spirochaetales bacterium
CCGAACTCCAGGCCGGCGTCGACTCTCCACGACAGCGAGCGGCCGGCCGCGCCGTACAGGGAGGCGAAAGCCGGCGCCGAATCGACCGTCGCGCCCGTCGCGAGGCGGACGCGTCGCCAGCCGGCGCCGAAGGCCGCGGCGACGGGAAAGCCGGGATACCAGGAAAGACCAAAGCCCGGCGACAACGCGAGCGCGGTCGAACCGTCGGCGGCCGACTGCCAGGCAAGGTCCATTTCAGGCTTCAGGACCGCGTCTCCCGCGAGAAAGGAGGCGGCGAGTCGGCCGCCCAGTTCGAGGAAACCTTCGGGCCCCGAATCGTAGAGGACGCGTGGAACAAGGGAAGCCGAAGCCTCCTCGCCGTTGAGGGTCAGGCCCAGGCTGGCTCCCGCGAGCCAACCGGCGCCGGCGCGCTTCGCGTAGGCGCCGCCCTCGATGATGCCAAGAAGTGAAAAGACGCCCGAGCCCAAGGCGACCTGGGCGGTCGCGCTTCCCTGCCCAAGCCCCACCCCGTCCCGCGCGTAGACGCCCTCCCCGTCACAGGAAAGCCTGAGCCCGAGAGCCCTTCCCATCGTTTCGAAGGATGCGCCGCCGGAGACGCCAACCAAGGCGCCACCGACGGAACCATAGCCGCCAAAGGCTTCCGCCGAGACTTCGGCGAAGGCGGGAACGGCGGCGGACAGGGCGATCGCGACCGCGGCGGCGGCCGCGGCCGCGCGAAGGATAAAGATTCGCTTCATGGCGTGCCAGTCCTTCGTTGAAGTTCCCTCTCGACGCGTTCGAGCGAGGCGCCTGCCTCGAGCGCCTCGGCGACCACGGCCGATATGCGGGCGACGGAAAGGCCTTGGGCCTTCCAGCGCGCGAAAACCGAGAGGAGGTTTTGGAATTTGTCGCGCGGCACCGCGCCGCGCACGAGCGCCGCGGCGAGCCGCGAACCGTCGGCCGCGCCAAGCTCGAACCGGGCGCGGAGGCCGACAAGGAGGGAGACCGCCGCGAGGGCCCGCCGTGCCCCCTCCTCGCCCGGGGATGCGACCGCCAGGGCAGAAGCGATTTCGGCGCGCGAGGCCCCGGCCCGGAGGAGGAGACCGCCCTCCGCGAGGATTTCGCGCAACGCTTCCGGATCCGTTTCGGCGCGATCGAAGAGCTGGGAAAGGTCGGCGAGCCTGGCGATCTCCGCTTCCAGCGCAGCGGCCAAGCGGTCCGGCGGCACGCGCTTCCGCGCGCCTTCGACCAGCCGCTCCACGAGAAGGCCTTCAGGCAGGCCCGGCGCGGCCGCCGCGGCCTTGAGCACCCGTTCCCGCGCCGCGGCGTAGGGAGCGGCTTCCGGCGCCCCGTCGAACCACGCCGCCAACTCCTGGGCCGGCGCCGCCGCGGCGAAAAGGATGAACAGGGCGCAAACAAGGCTCCGCGGCCGCGCGACACGACGCATCAGCGCTTCCCGTGCGTGGCGGAGAACCCGTCATAGCGGCTCGCCGACGGCCCTTGGCCGGCCCGCGCGACCAAGCCGAGCGACGCGCGGGAACGGGAACGCGCCGCGGACTCGAATCGTCCCGCCGCGGCGCCCGGCGTTCCCGCCTTCGCCTCAAGGCGGATCCGCTGCGCCAGCATCGCCCCGACCTGCGGCGCCGCGGCGCCGAAACGGAGGGCCCGTTCGGCGGCGCAGGCATGCCGATAGGCGAGGCGGGCGGCTTCCTCCACGGGCAAGGCGTCCCAGAGCGGCCCGCCCGCGCGGAGGGCGAGGCGGAGGGCGAGCGGCGACGGCGCCAATCCCCCCGCCCGCGCCGCCGCATCGTAGGCTTCGTCAAAGGCGGCGCCGCCGGACCGCGCCTCGGCGAAGACCGCGACGGCGCAGGAACAGGCCAAGAGGAGACAGAGCCCGAAGACCCTCGATGCTTTTCCAAAAGGCGCGACACGCATGTTTGCCTCCTTGGCGCGGCCACGGGGCCGCGGAACTTATCCGCGAGGGACCGCCCGCGGGCCCGCCCTCGCGACCGGGCGCTAGAGACGGAGCAGGCTGCTCTCGCCGCCGAAACCATCCTCCACGAATTCCCGCGTCGAAGGATCGGGAATCCACCGTTCGCCGTCTATCACGAAGTTATAGGCGTACAGGGCGCCTTTCTTGAGCTTGACCTCGAGCTCCCAGGCCCCGTCGGGGCGCGGCCGCGTGAACTCCCAACCTACCGGGTTCCAACCGTTGAAGTCGCCGGCGACCGAGACCGACTCGGCCTCGGGCGCGGCGAGCACCAGCCGGACCGTGACGGTGTCGTTCCAGGGTTTCGCCACCGCCAGGGCGAAGGCTCCGGCGATGAGCAAAAAGACGGCGGCGGCCGTCGCAGCGCGGAACGCGACGGGACGCCGCGAAGCGCGGAGGGGGGAGACCGCCGGACCGTCGAGGGCCGCGAGCGAGGCCATCACCGAGTCGACAAAGGGGCCGGGCGTCGTCGATTCCGCGACCGCCGGCCCGTCGGCGTCGCGCCCGAGCAGGGGCAAAAGCCCGCCCAGCTCGGCCGCGCAGTCGCCGCAGGCGGCAAGGTGGGCGCGCAGGTCCTTGAGCTCCCGCGCTCCGATCGCGCCGTCCAGCTCCCAGGCATCGATGACGGCCTTGGCTTTCTCGCATTCCATCATTGAGGCATACCCTCCGAACCTTCCCCGGGTTGCGTTCCTTCCAGGATTTCCCGAAGTTTCTTCCGCGCCCTGAACAAGCGGGACTTGGCAGCCTCCTCGGACAGGCCGAGCGCTCGAGCCGCGTCCTGGACGGAGAGTTCGCCGAAATACCGCAGTTCGACGAGCCCGCGGACATCGGCGGGCAGGGCGGCCACGGCGCGGAGCAGCGCGGAAGCCTCGAGCTCGCGCTGGGCCAGGACGGCCGGATCCCCGCGGACGTCGTCTCCGGCCGCCGCGGCCTCGTTGGCCGCCCGGCGGAACCGCTCCCGGTCGCCGCGGCCGAACGAAGCCCGGCTGCGCACGCGGTTGGCGGCGATGCCGAAAAGCCAGGCGGAAAAGCTTTCGCCCAAGCGGAAGTTGCCGATCGAGCGGTAGGCGCGCAACAGCACGTCCTGGGCGGCATCCTCGCCTTCCTCCTTCGAGCCGAGGCGCGCGGCGCAGAAGCGACTGAGCCGGGCGCCGTACTTTTCGACGAGCGCGCGGAACGCCTCCCGGTCTCCGGCGAGGACGCGGTGTACCGCGAGGAGGTCTTCTTCGGAGGCTTCCGCTGCCATGGCGTCAATGATAACGCGCTTTTCCCGCGGCGACGAGGGTCCTTTTCCCCGTCACGCCAAGGCGGTTATAGTGACCGCATGCGACGAACCAAACCCCGCCCTTCCTTCGCCCCGGCCCTCGCCCTGATCCTCGCCATCGCGTCCGCGCCGGGGCTGTCGGCCCAAAGCCCGGGCGCCGGCGCCCCGCGCTCCGCCGCCACCGGCCCCGCGAAGGGAGGCGCCGCCGACAAGGTCGGAGCCCTCCTGCGTTCCGGCAAGCTCGCGGAGGCCCGGAGCGCGGCGGAGGCCTACCTCGCCGCGGATCCCGCGGACGTCGACGCCCGCATGATGCTCGGCAATGTCATCCTGAACGAGCACTTCGCGAAAAGCGGCGAAGGCGGGATCAGCCTGGAGGCGAACCGCGACGAGTCGATCTTCAGCACGGACATCGGCTACATGAAGGGCGCCGTCGTCATCCTTCCGCGGAAGGTCGCCGAGGAAGTGGCGGCCCTCTGGCTCGGTTGCCTCGCGGACGCGCCGGCGCGGGAGGACATCCAGCTCGGCGTCTGCGCGATCTACGCCCGCGCGCTCATGACGGAGGAACTCGTCGTCCGGATGCGCCGCGTCGCCGAGGCCTACCCCGACGGCAGGCACATGTACACGATGATGGACTACGTAGGGCAGCTTCGCGAGTGGGCGGGACCGAAGGTCTCCCTGCCGGTCGCGGAAGCCCTCCTGTCGATCTACCCGAACCGCGCGGGCATCGCGAGCGACGTCGCCGCCGCCTTCGCGGCCGAGGGCCGCCTCGCCGAGGCGGCCGCCCTCCTCGACAAGGCCGCCGGAATGCCCGGCGTCGACGAATACCTCCACGGCAACCGCTTCTACGTGAACTACCTCCTCGGCGACTATGACCGGGCCCTCGCGGCGCTCAAGGCCGACGCGACGACGGGTGGGCTCTGGCGGCTCTTTGAAGGGCTCCTCCGCCGCCTGCGCGGCGAAGCGGCCTGGCGCGACTCCCTGAAGGCCTTCCTCGCCGATCCGGGGAAGGACCGGCGGGCCGTCGCGGGCGCCGCCCTCGCGCGCTTCCTCCTCTCGCCCGAAGACAAGGACGACTACGCAAGTTATCTGGCATCGATCGCGCCGGAGCGCCTGGTCTTCGAGGCCCTCCTCCACCGCCGCGCCGTCGAGCGCTTCCCCGAGGCGACGGCGCCGCGGCTTTCCTACGGCCTCGCGATGGCCAGGGCCAAGAGCTACGCCGAGGCGCTCCGCGTCCTCGAGCCCGCGCGCTTCGCCGGAAGCCCGGCCGAGGAGGCGGAGACGGCGACCATCCTCCGGGCCTGGTCCCTCGAGGACTCCGGCCGCGGCGCGGAGGCAGACGCGGAGTGGCTGACCCTCGCCGCGAGCGACAACGTCTACTTCCGTTCGGCCTCCGCCTATTTCCGCGGCAAGCGGCTCGCCGCCGCCGGGGAAAAAGCCAAGGCCCTCGCCGCGTTGAAGTCCGCCGGCGTCAAGGCCGACCAGGGCAAGTACGCGAACTACGTCGCCAACCTGATCGGAAGCCTCGAAGGGCGCTGATCGGTTTTAAGCCGGCGCGTCCGGCCGGCGGCGCGTCCGGCCCCGGCGCCACCGGCCCCGGCGGGGTCCGGGTCCGAGGGCCTTGCGCCTTCCTCGCCCCGCTTGCTAGGATGCCCCATCCTTCCGGAGCCATGCCGAAGCCTTGAGTGGCCACCCAGGCTCCCACCGTCCCGCTGCGCGCGGGGCGGCCAATCCCCCCGCGCGGGTCGCTACCCCGCGCGGCGCTGGAGCGTCGGCATGGCAGTATCCGCGATTCTCGTCATCCTCTACCTTCTCGCGACCACCCTCATCGGCGCGCTGGCAGCGCGCGGCGGATCGGGACGACCCGGCGCCCCTGAGGCTACCGGCCTTGACCGGCGGCGCCAGTATGTCCTCGGCGGCTCCACGGCCGGCCCCCTCCTCCTGTTCGCGACGATGGCGGCGACGAATTTTTCCGCCTTCACCGTCTTCGGGCTTTCGGGAGCGGGATACCGCCTCGGCTGGGCCTACTACCCGGCGATGGGCTTCGGCACCGGCCTCATGGCGATCTCCTTCCTCCTCCTCGGCATTCCCTTGCGCCGCCTCGCCGCCGAGCGCGGCTACCTGAGCCCCGCGGATTTTGTCCGCGACCGCTACGGGAGTCCCCTTCTCGCCAAGGCCTTTTCCGGCGTCCTCGTCCTCGTCACCCTGCCCTACCTCGCGACCCAGGCCATAGCGGGCGGTCGGATGCTGGAAACGCTCATGGGCCTGCCCTATCCCCTCGCCTCCTTCCTCCTGGTCGCCGTCACCGCCTTTTATACCTTTCGCGGCGGCTTCAAGGCCGTCGCCTGGACCGATCTCCTCCAGCTCGTCGTTCTCGTGGCGGGAGCGGCTATCGCCTTCGCCGCGGTCCTGGGCATCGCCGGCGGCCTGCCCGCCGCCGCGGCCCGGCTCGCCGCCCTCTCTCCCGCCCATCTTGCGCGCGGCGGGGCTGGCGCCGGCGTGGACATGGGCGCCCTCCTCGGCCTCTGGCTCCTCTGGATCCTCGCCGATCCCCTCTTTCCCCAGCTTTTCCAGCGCTTCTATACGGCCAAGGACGACGCGAGTCTCAAACGGGCGGCGATCCTCTACCCACTCGTTTGCGGAACGCTTTTTTTCCTGACCGTCGGCGTCGGGGTCGTCGGCGCCGCGCTGCTGCCCGGACTCGTCGGCAAGGAAACCGAGCAGGTCTTCTCCCGGCTCGCCTTGGCCGCGGGCAGTCCGGCGGCGGGCGCCGTCTTTGCCCTCGCCGCCGTCGCCGCCCTCATGTCGACCATGGACTCGCAGCTTCTCACCCTTTCGTCGATGATCGTCGAGGATTTCCTGCCCAAGCGCCGGAAAGAACGGCGACTTGATTCCCTTTTCGTCGCCCTCCTCGCGCTGGCCGCCTGGCTCATCTCCCTGGCGCCGCCCGCCCTCATCCTCGACTGGTTGACCGGCGCGGCCTTCCCGGCCTACGCGGCCCTCGCCCCCGTCGTCTGGGTCGGCCTCTACGGAAAGAAGACCGGCGCGGCGGCCATCGCCGCGAGTTCCGCCCTCGGCCTCCTCCTCGT
>DAINBW010000171.1:0-6299 GCA_036732745.1 Spirochaetales bacterium
GATCGCCTGCGAGTTTTCCCACTCCCTCACCGACGGCACGGGCGGCATCCGCTTCCTCAAGACCCTCCTCGTCGAATACTTCCGGCTCCGCGGCGTCGAGGCCGGCGGCGAGGATCCCGAGGTTCACCGCCTGGACGAGGCGCCCGACCCCGAGGAGTTCGAGGACGCCTACAACCGGCACTTTTTCGGCGACTTCCCCCACCCCGAGGCCGGAAAGCCGGCCTTCCGCCTGGAGTCGCCCCTCCTGGCCAAGCACCGCTACCGGGTGATCTCCGGCGTCGTCCCCCTGGCCCCCGTCCTGGCCAAGGCCAAGGAGTTCGGCGTCTCCCTCACCGAGCTCCTGGCGGCCGTCTACATGGACGCCCTGCAGGAGATCTGGTTCGCGGCCCCGCCGGCCGAGCGGCGCCGGCGACGGCCCCTGGCCGCGGTGGAGATCCCGGTCAACATGCGCAAGTTCTACCCGACCGGGTCCAACCGCAACTTCAGCCTCTTCATCCTGATCACCCAGGACTTCCGGCTGGGGCGGCGGGAGTTCCCGGAGATCGTGGCGCGGGCGCACCACCAGATGCGCTTCGAGAACGACGCCGCCTCCATCGCGCGGCAGATATCGCGCAACGTGGGCGGGAGCCGCAAGCTCCTCGTCCGCCTCGTGCCCCTCGTCGTCAAGGACTTCTTCGCGCGGCTCCTCTTCTCCGCGATGGGCGAAAACCTGGTCTCGGGCTTCATCTCCAACCTCGGCCCCGTGAGCCTGCCGCCCGGCCCCGCCGCCCACGTCGAGCGCTTCGACTTCATCCCCGCCTCCAGCCGCGTGACGAAGACGAACGCCTCCACCCTGAGCTGGAAGGGGAAGCTCTACATCGATTTCGGGAGCCTCGCGCGCTCCCGAGAGCTCGAGCGGCTCTTCTTCCTGCGCCTGCGGAAGCTGGGACTGCCCGTCCACGTCGAGTGCAACCTGTCGGAGGCCGAGCTTGGACCACGTTGAGACGAACCTGCGCTTCGCCCGCCTCGCCTACAAGGGCGCCGAGGGCTCCTGGTACGCCCTGGACAACGCGGCCTGCATCATGCCGGCCGTCGCGGGCGGCGCGGCGAGCTACCTCTTCCGCCTCTCCGCCACCCTGGACGAGCCGGTCAAGCTGCCCGCCCTGGAGGAGGCCCTGGAGCGCACCCTCCGGCGCTTCCCCTACTTCGTCACCGAGCTCAGGCCCGGCCTGTTCTGGCACTACCTGGAGCCGGCGACGCGGCGGCCGCGGGTGATCGCCGACGCGCGCTCGCCCTGCCAGGACTTTGACATGCACCGGCGCGGAACCTGCCTCTTCCGCGTGCGCGCCCGCGGGCGGACCGTCGCCTGCGAGTTCGCCCACGTCCTCACCGACGGCACGGGCGGCATCCGCTTTCTCAAGAAGCTCCTCATCGAGTATTTCCGCGTCCTCGGAACCGAGCCGGTGACCCCCGAGGCCCGGGCGGCCGATCCCGACCTGGCCGCGCTCGACGAGCCGCCGCATCCCGAGGAATGCGAGGACGCCTACAACCGCCATTTCCCCTGGAACTATCCCTATCCGGCGCCCGAGCGCCGCGCCTTCCACATCGAGTGTCCCCTCCTGCCCGCCGGGGACTACCGCGTCATCGTCGGCATCCTGCCCCTCAAGCCGACGATCGCCCTGGCGAAGAGCTTCGGCGTTTCGCTCACGGACTTCCTCATCGCGGTCTACATGGACGCCCTGCAGGAGATGTACTTCGAGGCGCCAGCCCGGATCCGCCGCTTGAGGCCGCGCATCGCGATCGAGGTGCCGGTCAACATGCGGCAGTTCTACGAGACGCGGACGAACCGCAACTTCAGCCTCTTCGTCCACGCGGAGGAGGACCCGCGCCTGGGGCGGCGCGACCTCGGGGAGCTGGCCAAGCGCGTCCACCACCAGCTGCGCCGCGACATCGACAAGGCCTCCATGGCCCGCCATATAGCGCGCAACGTCTCCGGCGGCCGGATGCTCTCCTTGCGCGCGACGCCCCTGCCCGTCAAGATGCCGATCATGCGGCTCCTTTTTTCCATCTTCGGGGAGAACAAGATCTCCGGCGTCTTCTCCAACCTCGGCTCCGTGGTCCTGCCGGAGGCCGTGGCGCGGCGCGTGGAGCGCCTGGACCTCGTCCACGCGCCGAGCCCGACCCTCAAGACCAAGATCGCCATCATGAGCTGGCGCGACACCCTGCACGTCAGTTTCGGGAGCCTCGGGACGTCCCGGGAGCTCGAGCGGCTGTACCTGACCCGCCTGCGGAGGCTCGGCCTCCCCGTCAAGGTCGAATGCAATCTTTCGGAGGAAAGCTAGATGCCCTACTGCCCGGAATGCGGCGTGGAACTCGCCGAAAACGCCGTCGCCTGCCCCCTCTGCGGGAAAAAGATCGACGAGCCGCGCGAAAGCGGCCATCACCACCAGCGCGAAAAGTTCATCGACCCCGAGGACGCGGAGAAACTCTCCGACCGGGAACGCCGGAAGATCGTGTGGGAGGCGCTGTCCGTCTCCGCCGCCATCGCCGGCCTGGCCGTGGCCGCGATCAATTTCCTGACCTCCGGCACCCTGAGCTGGAGCCTCTACCCCCTCTTTTCCCTGGCCTTCATCTGGGCCGGCGTTTCGGGCCCCCTGCTTTTCTACGCGCGCCCCCTCCTGGCCGCGGCCTTCCCGGCCCTGGCCCTGCCCCTCTTCCTCGTCGGCATCGACCTTGTGGACGGAAAACTGACCTGGGGGCTCACCATCGGCGTGCCGATCGCGCTGGACGTGGAGCTGTCCCTGGCCGTGGCCTACCTGATCGGCCGCTTCTCCAAGCGCAAGGGCGTCAACCTCATCGCGTTGGCCCTTTTGGCGGCCGCGACGATCTGCCTCGGCATCGAGGCCATGGTCGGCCTCCAGCTGCGGGGCCGCGTTTCCTTCCATTGGTCCGCGATCGTCGCCGTCACCCTCGTCCCGGTGGCCGCCTTCCTGTTCTACATCCACTACCGGGTCGGGAAAAAGACCAGCCTCCGCAAGCTCTTCAGGCTCTAGGGCGGCGGGAGGCTTTCCCGGCGCCCCAAGGGAGCCCCTCGAGGAAATCGAGGGGCTTTTTTCGTATTCTCGGATTATGGCTTTTGCATCTATTGACCTTTATTCGCGTTTTCTGTAGGATGTTCTCAACACGACGCAGGGTAGAGCAGTTGGCAGCTCGTCGGGCTCATAACCCGGAGGTCGCAGGTTCGAGTCCTGCCCCTGCTATAGGTTTCCGTAAGGCTTCTTTGTTCTACATGAATCAGGGTAACTCCTGATGAAACCTAAAGATAACGCTCCAGAGCAATCTGGGGCGTTTTCTTTTTTGGCGCTGCCTTAGCGTGCCGGGCCGGATGCCAATACCGCCGGAATGGGCGGATTTCGACGCGGAGATTTTGGCAATACGTCGCGGAAGTGTTAAACAGGATTTATACAACATTGAAAACTGGCAATCGTGTTAAACATGATTTATGGATTTGTGCATGGCCCAACCGCATCCCTCGCCTCGATACCATTAAATGCATCAGCCTGCGCGACTTCCTCCTGATGGAGTCGTGAAGGGCTAGAGGCCGCCCCAAACCGCCAGGATAAAGATGCCGGCGATCAGCCAGAGCAAGACCCTGAGGCAACCCGAGCCCAGGGCGGCCGCGAGGCTCGCTTGGCTGGAGGGTTTTCCGGCCGGGCTGGATTGGGGGCACGTGGACGGCGCATGGGCCCTCGAGGGCGCGGCCAGCTCAGCCAAGAGCGCCTCGTTGCTCGTCGGAGCGGCGGCTGCGCCGCGCCGCGACGTAGCGGTAGTCGCCGAAGGGCTCCGCGCCGCTCCGTAGGCCGACCCCGCCAGCGAGGCGACGAGGCCAGCGTTGCTCGCCACATCGAAGGACTCTTCCTCCAGGCCCGCGTCGTAGAGGCCCTGTCCGCCGCGTCCCGTCGCGTGGGTCGAACTCTTGGGCGCGGATTTCGGCGCTGGTCCGCCGAGCCTGTAGCCCGCCTCCGCCGCGTCGAGGAAGCGCAGCTGGGAGCTGTCCTGGATCGTGATCGAAAGTTGGGTGTAGCCGTAGTAATCGTTGCGGTAGGGTTCGTCGACGAGGCCGACGGCGCTCACCCAGCGGCCCTCCCAGGCGGCGCTGGGCGCCTCGGTCAGGGACGCGAGGCCCTCCGACCAGATCGTGAGCTTGAAGCCGTTACCGCGCCAGTCGGCGAAGTTGACGAAGGCGAAGGGATCTCCGTACTTGGTGAGGCCGTCCGCCTTGACGCTCACGATCCGGCCGACGACCTCGATCTTGCGGCCCACCGCGGCATGGATGCCATGGAAGTCGGCGCCGCTCAAGACGGGGTAGGGGCCCGCGTAGGGGCCGCGCTCGCGCGGCTTGGCCTTCGCGCCGGGCTTTTTCGGGGCCGGCGCGCCCGCCTCGGCGCTTGTGGGATCGGCGCCGCCGGCGGTTTCCGTTTCGGCGGCGGCGGAGCGCATGCGCGTCTCCGCCGGGTAGGCCGCGGCGCGGAAATCGGCGAGCGAGGGCAGGAGGGCCGGGTCGCCGCCGCAGAGCCCCGCGAAGAGCTCCGCCGCACGGGCCAGCGCGGGGATGTCCCTGACCGCCTCCAGCGCGCCGGATTCCTCGGGGACGGCATAGTCGTCGCCGACAAAGAGGATGTTCTCTCCGGTGGAGAAGCGCCCGAAGAGGCCGGGGCGTTCGATCAGGGCCGCCAGGCCGAGGTCGATGGCGATGGCCGGGAAGCGGTCCTTCCGCTCGCGGGGCGAGGCGGCGCTCCAGGCGGGGTGCTGGAAGTTGGGGTGCCCGGACTCGAGCTCGGGCAGGGCAGGGAGGCGGGAGAAGCCCAGGCCGTCGTAGTCGAGGAGCTTTACGCCGCCCTTGGCCGTGACGACGAGGTTGCCGGTCTGGAGGTCGCCATGGACGATCCCGTTGGCCTCGAGGTCGCGGACGAGAGCGGCCAGGCGTTCCCGCAGTTTCCGGAGGGCCGCCGCGTCGCCGTGGCGGGCTTCGATGTAGGGACCGAGGGTCTGGCCTTCGATCCAGTCCATCACCATCGCCGGCACGACGCGGCCGCCGGCCTTGACGCAGCCTTCCTCCCAGGTGGTCGCGGCGAAATAGCCCTTGAGCGAAGGCGCCCGGGCCAGGGTGTTCCCGAGCTCGGCGCAGGCCGCGGCGGCCCGGGCCAGGCGCGCGGGGTCTTCCTCCGTGAAGCAGCGGACCGCCTTGCGTCCGCCGCCGGGAAGGCTGACCTCGTAGATGAGGGCGTAGCCGCCCGAGACCGGCATGGGCGCGCGCATGGGGCCGAGTTTGCAGCGGGCGCCGGCAAGGGAAGGCGCCAGGAGCCGCCCTTCGGGGTTCTGGAAGGCGGCGTTGTACTCGCCGATCGAAGGCCAGCCCATGCTCACCTGATCCAAAGGAGGCTTAGGTCGTCGCGGCGGAGGCGGCCGTCGGCCATCTCGCGGCGGGCCCAGGCTTCGAAATCGGCCATAGTGGCCGAGACGAGGAAGCGAAGGAGGCCGCGCCGATCTTCGGAAGAAAGCAGATGGGCGGCGAGGGCGTCGGTCGCGAGGAGGAGGGCGGGGCGGCGAAGGGCGGCGAGCGCGAAGACAGCGCTCCGGAAGCGAGGCGGCTCGTCCCCGTCGGGCGTGGCGCGGTCCGCGACGAGGTCGGGCGTGTTCGAAAAGGCCGCCGCCGTCTCCAGGGGGAAGGAAGCCGCGAGCTCGAGGCCGTCGAGGACGAAGAGGCAGCTGTCGCCTATCGCGGAGGCGCGCAACGACCGGCCGCCCCGGCCGATCTCCACGAGGAGGGCCGTCGACCAGGAGCCGCGGGCCCGCGCGCGTTCGGCGAGCCAATCCCGCGGCCCGGCGGCGGACTGGCCAAAGTCGCGGCGGGCGCGCGCGACCGCTTCGGCGTTCGGCCCCCCGAGGACGAGTGCGCGGGCAAGCGCGGCGGCCCATCTGCCCGAGTCCCAGCCCTCGCTCGCGCCGTCGCAGAGGGCCCAGCGCCCCCGCCCGGGATCGGCCGCCCAGCGGTCCTCTCCGCTCGGCGAATGCTCGGCGAGGGTGAGGAGCTTGGCCCGCCTGAAGGCGCGCGCGGGGGAGGCGAGGCGCGCGTTCACGCGAGCCTGGTCGGCCTGGTGCCGAGTTCGAAGAAGCGCGTCACGACCTCGGCGCCGGCGCCGTAGGCGAAGAAGCGCGAGCCCGAGCCCACCTGGAAGCCCGCCTGCGCGGCCCGTTCGAGGAGGTGGGGCGGAAAGGCGCTGGACATCTCGAAGAGGAGCCGGCCGTCCTCGTCGAGC